>JBPCPD010000216.1:0-6347 GCA_050999535.1 Thermoleophilaceae bacterium | reverse complement strand
CCGAGACCGGTGCCCTCACCCGTGCGCGAACGGGTGGCCCCGCCACGGAAGAAGGGCTCGAAGATCCGCTCGCGGTCCTCGGCGGTCACGCCGTGCCACGTGTCGGCCACTTCGACCTCGACGCGCGACCCGTTGGACTCGGCGGCAACGGTCGCGCTCGCGTCGGCCGGCGTGTGGCGGATCGCGTTCTGGATCAGATTGAACAGCACGCGCTGCAGCTTCTCCGGGTTGGCGCGCACCGCAGCGACCGACCCGTTGACCTCTGCCCGTACGGCCACGCGCCGCTCGTCGGCGTGGGGACGCATGGCCTCGACCGTCTCGGCCACCAGCTCGTCGAGCGCGACCTGCTGCATCGACCACTGGATATCGCCTGCCTCCAGCCGCGACAACTCGAACAGATCCTCGATCAGAGCCGACAGCGAGGCGAGGTGAACCGACATCTGGGCCAGGTGGCCGTGGCGGTCCATCGGGTCGACCAACTCGTCCTCGATCGCGTCGGCCAGCAGCCGCAGGGAGGTGAGCGGCGTGCGCAGGTCGTGGGACACGGCGGCGATCAGGTCGCGGCGTGCGGCCTCGGCGACGTCGCGCTCGGCCTCGCGGTCGGCGAGCTGGATGGCCATGCGGTTGGCGGCCGCGGCCAGCTCTGCGATCTCGTCGTTGGCTCGCGTCCGGATCTCGAGGTCGCGCCTGCCCTCGCCCACCGCGACTACGCCGTCGCGCACAGCCTCGATGTCGCGCATGACCCCGCTGGCCAGCACCGACGCCGAGTAGGCCGTGAGCACGCCGGCGTAGACCAGCAGCACCGCCATCGTGAACGCGTCGTGCGCCGAGATGAACATGAGCAGCGCGATCGCCCCGACGGCGAGCGTCGCCAGGGCGATGGTCGTGGCGATGCCGGCCGCGAACTGGCGCGACAGAGCGCCGACGGCCGCCCGGCGGCGCGCGAGCAGGTGGGCGCCCGCGATCGCCGGGGCGCCCCAGGCCAGCATGAACAGCCCTATCAGCAGCCCGTCCGAGGCGCCGTAGACGAGGGCGAAGGTCCCGCCGCCCAGCGCGGAGGCGCCTGCCAGGAGCAGGACCCCGCGGCGCACGGTCACGGCTGGAACCGGTAGCCCACGCCCCAGACCGTCTGCAGCCAGCGCGGGTGGGAGGGGTCCCGCTCGATCTTGGCCCGCAGCCGGCGCACGTGGACCGTGACGGTGGAGGTGTCGGTGTAGAAGGAGTACTGCCAGACGGCGTCCATCAGCTGGTCGCGCGAGAACACCTGTCCGGGGTGGCGGACCAGATGCAGCAGCAACTCGTACTCGCGCACGGTCAGCTGCATCTCCTCGCCGTCGATCCATACCTGGCGCGCCGCCGGGTCGATCCTGAGGCCTTCGAGCTCGATCGGCGCCTCGCGCTCGGGCGAGTTGTCGATCCGCCGCAGCACGGCGTCGACGCGCGCGACCAGCTCCGCCGGCGAGAAGGGCTTGGCGACGTAGTCGTCGGCGCCGAGCCGCAGGCCGATCACACGGTCGGTCGGCTCGCCCTTGGCGGTCAGCAGGATGACCGAGCTGCGCTCGCGCTCGTACAGGCGCCGCAGACGCCTCATCACTTCGAGTCCGTCGATACCCGGCAGCATCAGGTCGAGCACGACGAGGTCGGGACGCTCCTCCTCGGCGAGCTGCAACGCCCGCTGCCCATCGGCGGCCGAGCGGGTCTCGTAACCGGCCCGCTGCAGGTAACGGCACACGACCTCGGCGATCGTCGGCTCATCATCGACGACCAGGATCGAGCCACGGCGGTGACCGTTGTCCATGCTCGAGATGATCCCACGGGGCCCTGAACAGATCATTACGAGAAGCCTCGCAGCCGGGCGTTGCCGTCGCGACCGCGTTAGCTTCCCTCGATCGTCGCCGGCCGCACAGCGAGGCGCCTCTCCGCGGCGCTGCTCATCCTCGCGCTGGTCGGGCTGCTCGCGGGCTGCGGCTCCTCGGACGAGCTCCCACCGGCCGCCGAGCCGGCGGAGTCGCCGCCACTGACCGCCGAGGCCGCAGGGCGAATCCTCGAGCTGGGCGCCGAGGCCGAGGGTATCGTCGCCGACGCTCGGACCGGCCTCGTCGCGGTCGGGCTGAGGGACCCCGACGAGCTGGCGCTCGTCGACGGACGCCGCGGCGAGGTCGTGCGGCGGGTCGCGCTGCCGGAGTCGCCGCGCCACCTCGGGCTGATCCCCGGAGGCCCGGTGCTCGTCCCCGCCGAGCGGGCAGACGCGCTCGTCAGCGTGACGCTTCCGGGAGGCGCAACTCAGACAGCTGGGGTCGGCGACTTCCCCCACAACGCCACCGCGGGCGCGGGACGCGTCTTCACGGTCAATGAGTTCGGCGACACCCTCTCGGTGATCGATCAGGGTCGTGTCGTCGAGACGGTCGCCACGCCCGTACAGCCAGGCGGCGTCGCCGTGCTCGGCGACGTCGTCGGCGTCGTGACCGTGCGCTCGAATGCGCTTACGCTGTACGACGCGCGAACGCTCGAGCGCCTCGGCGAGGTGGTGGTCGGTGCCGGCCCGACGCATGTCGTCGCCGGGCCGCCCGGCCGCTTCTACGTCATCGATACGCGCGGCGACGCCCTGCTCGCAGTGGACGCCCGCGAGGGCCGCGACGGCGGCGGTGATCCGGCGATCGTCGACCGCACGAACCTGGCCGGCGCCCCCTACGGCGTCGCGGTCGATCCGCGGCGCAATCGACTCTGGGTGACGCTGACCGAGCGCAACGAGCTAGTCGAGCTGGCGCTGTCGCAGCGCGGACCAGAGCGCGTGCGGACCTATCCGACCATCCGCCAGCCGAACACCGTCGCGGTCAACCCGGCGACCGGAAGGGTCTACGTCGCCGGACGCGCCGAGGGCCTGCTGCAGACCATCGAGCCTCGCTGATCGGTCCGGCGCACGCGCGGTCACCAGATCGTCTCGAACAGGAGCTCGGTCGCGAAGGCCTGCAAGGCCAGCGCTGCGAGGATGGCCGGAAGCTTGCGCGAGGGCAGGACGTACGCTGCCGCCACGCAGGCCAGCGGGACCATGAACAGCCAGACCCGCTCGGTCTCTGCCTTCGAGAAGCCGCCCAGCGCGGCGACGAGCACGATCGCCGCCAGCGCGAGCGCAGCGGGGTGGCGCTCGGAAACCGCACGGGTCGCATACCAGGCGATCGGGATGCCAAGCGCGACGATGAACGCGGCCGGCGAGCCGAAGACCCAGTACGCGTAGGGCCGGACCGCCGCGATGCTCGCTCGGTAGGCGTCGTCGGCGGCCGCCAGGCCTCCGAGCGAATCGAAGCCGGTCGCGACGTAGAGGCCGCCGCAGGCGAGGGCGAGGCCGGCGGCCGAGGCGAGGACCAGGCGCGCCGCGTCGAGCGCGCCGCGCAGTCGCAAGCGCAGCAGAACGGCCCATGCGCCGAGCGCGAGCAGCGCGTAGCTGAAGAACGCGGCGAGCGCGAGCAGCGCCGGGCCGAGCACCACCGCTACGAGGCGATGGTCGGTCACGAGCGCGATCGCCGCCGCAAGGCCGAGCGTGACGAACAGCGCGTCGGCGGAGCTCACGCCGTAGATCAGCGCCGACGGCGAGCAGGCGAACAGGAGCGCCGCCAAGCGCGCACGGCGCTCGTCGAGGAGGCGGCGCCCGAGCACGTAGGTCAGCGGGGCCGCCAGCGTGCCGGCGAGGATCACCAGCCACGCCATTGCGACAACCCCGTCGATCTCGAGCAGGTGGAGCGTGACGACCATCCCCGGCGGGTGCGCGGAGGGATGGACGGAGAGGGTCGGTGCGAGCTGGTCGAAACGGTCGAGGAAGGCTGTGAGCCCGAGCTCCAGCGACGGCAGGCTCGGTAGGTACTCGTTGCCGGCGTTGAACCCGGTGTCGAACGCCGCGTACCACCCCGAGGGTCCCTCTCTGGCGGCGGCGAGCCCGAGGCGCAGGGCGAGCGCCAGGCCGAAGACCGCGACTGCGAACGTCGGCGCCTTGAGGCGCGCGTCCAGCAGCCGTGGCGCCTGCCCGACGCCGAGCGCAAATGCGGGAAGGGCGACGGCAGCGAGTGGATCGATGCGCGGCCTCCACAGCCACAGGAACGGTGGATGGGGCGCGCCGAGGTAAGAGTCGAAGGCGCGCTCGGGAAGCAGGATGTTCAGCGCCGCTCCGACTGCGATCACGGCGACGACCGCCGCCGCCACGACCAGCGCGAGCCGCGGCCCGACGGCGCCGAGACGACGAGCGAGCCGCCTCGGAGCGCGCGCGGCCGCACGCCTTCGACCGGTCGAGCTGCGCGGGGCGATCTCGTACACGGGTGCCGGCTAGGCGTACGCGACCGTCGAGGTGGGGCCGTGCGCCGCCAAGCGCGTCTCGTATCCGGCGCCCCGCAGGCAGCGCGACCTCACCCCGCCCCCTTGAGCCTTCTCGCCCGCAGCGCCAGCAGCAGCGCGGACCCGGCGAAGAGCGCCGCGGTGAGAGCCAGCCAGCGTCCGAGGTAGACGTCCGTCGTGAGGCCCGTGGCGCTCTCGAAGCCGGCGTCGTCCGTGGCCAGGATCAGCGGGAACCAGACGAGCAGGGCCAGCCCCGAGAGGATCGCCGGCACGCGCAGGTGGTTGAGCGCGGCGATCCGCAGCCGGCTGCGCCGCTCGCCGCCGAGCAGGGCGCCTCCGGCCACCAACCCGAGCGCGGAGTAGAGCGGCACGAAGAGGAGGTCGTGCAAAAGGATCGCGCCGATGAACCAGGTCAGGAACCTGCCCGTGGCGTCGAGCTCGCCGATCGCCTGCAGCAGAGCCCAGGCGGCCACGAAGAGGCTCGTGAGGGCGACGAGCAGGTGCAGCGGGTTCGAGCCGTACCCGTAGGCGAAGCGCCTCACGCCCTGAACACCATCGTCCCCACCCACTTCGTGTTGTGCACGCCCGGCAGCGCGGGCACGATCAGCCGCGCGGGGAAGCCGTGGTCGAGCGAGAGGTCGGCGCCGTTGACCTTCAGGGCAAGCAGGGAGTCGGGGTCCGCGATCTGGCCGCGGTTGAGCGTCGCCTGGCGCAGCACGCCGCCGGGCTGCAGCGAGCCGACCTGCAGCTCTTCGGGGTCCTCGACCCCCGCTCGCCGGGCCAGGTCGGTCAGGCGCACGCCCGTCCAGCGCTGGGTCGTCGACCAGCCCTCGACGCAGGCGATCGGCAGATCCGCGTCGATCAGCTCCATCTCCAGCAGCTCGTCACGCGTGAGGGACCCCCGGCGCTCCTCGCCCACCTCGAGGCGCAAACGCCAGCTCGGGCCCACCTGCTCCATCGGAATGTTCACAGCCGCAAAGGTCTTGTTGCCCATGAAGTCGTTCGGCCCGTCGCCGAAGCTCTCCCCGCGCGGGGCCAGGAAGGCGAGATCGCGCAGCGGCCCGCCGACCACCTGGCCCGTGCCCATCACCGCGAGCCCCACCGAGCCCGCGCCGACCGTGCCGACCAGCAGCCGGCGGGTCATCGTGGCCGGCGCCGGATCGGCGGGGGCGGTGGTGTGGCGGCCCTCCAGGTGGGGCTCAGGCTCGGTGTGCTCGAGGTCGTCACGCAGGGGAGCGACGACTCCGCGCTCGCGAAACGCGCTGCGCATCGTCCCAAATTTGGAGACGATGTGCAGCGCGAGCCCGGCCAGGAAGATGATCGACCCGAAGTAGTGGGCGGGCACGAACGAGAAGCCGAACGGGTAGTAGATCTGGATGTTCAGCACGCCCGTCGCGAACACGAACAGCGCGCCGCCGACCAGCAGCGCGAGGCCGAGACGCTCGAGCGCGTGGGCCAGCGAGCGCACCGCGGGACGCTCGAACAGCTGCGGGATGACCGCCCAGAGCTTGGCCAGCAGAATCGGGACTGCCGCGAGCCCGGTGATGATGTGCAGGCCCTGGGTGGCCGCGTAGAGCCACGTCGGGCTGGTGGGCCAGTCGAAGAAGTAGAGGTCGACGCCCTCGTCGAAGAGCGCGTTGTCACCGATGCCCGGCTCGTATGCGGCGTGGGAGAGGAAGCCCGTGAGCGCGCAGATCGCGATCAGCGGCAGCAGCGCGGCCGAGAGAAACGAGGCCAGCCACGGACCGCGCAGCGGGCTCTTCCAGAAGCTGCGGCGGAAGGGGCCGGCGTCGGGCAGCGGCGGGGAGGGCGGCCGGCGGGGCTCGTCGTCTTCCATCGATGCCGAGGATGGCGGGCGCCGCTGCTCCCGTCGAGGGTCCAAGACGCGACCGTAAGGGAGCCGTTAGGGCTCGAGGGGCTGGGCAGCGCTCAGGCCGCGGGGGCGGCGGGCAGCGAGAAGCAGACCGTTGAGCCGTCCCTGACCACCTACAGCCCGTAGCCCTCGAGCAGGTTCAGCCAGACCT
>JBPCPD010000087.1:0-10349 GCA_050999535.1 Thermoleophilaceae bacterium | reverse complement strand
ATCTCGACGCGCTGCCTGCGCGACTCGCCCAGGTTGAGGATGCCCCCGACGCACGTCTCGAGCCCGGCCTCCTCGACCGCCTTGATCGTGCGCAGCCGGCCCTCGTAGCGGACCGTGCTCGAGACCTCGCCGTAGTAGCTCTGTGCCGTCTCGACGTTGTGGTGCACGCGCTGGACCCCGGCCTCGCGCAGCGCGACCGCGCGGGTCGGGGACATGTGGCCGATCGATGCGCAGCGCTTGAGGTTGGTGTGCTCGGCGACCAGCCGGGTGCCCTCGAGCACCTGCTCGAAGTCACGCTTGGACAGACCCTGGCCCTGGGTGACCATGCAGAAGCGGTGCGCGCCAGCGGCCTCGGCCGCCTTGGCGTGCTCGAGGATCTGCTCCGGGGACAGCATCGCGTGCATAGGGGTGTCCGCCTCGGCGAAGCGCGACTGCGCGCAGAAGCCGCAGTCCTCGGCGCAGCCGCCGGACTTGGCGTTGACGAGCGAGCACATGTCCGTCGAGTCACCGAAGCGCTCGACGCGCGCCTCCCACGCGCGCTCGATCAGCGCCTCGATCTCGGCGTGATCCTCGATCTCACCCAGCTGGAGGGCTTCCTCGTAGGTGATCAGCGGCGGCAAGCCAAACCTCCTGTGGCGACGGCGGCGGGGTTACGCGCACGGTAGGTCGGCGGTCGGACGTCACCGCGCAGGTCAGCTCGCGCGGCTGAGGCAGCGCTGCTCGCGCGTCAGCGGCCCTTCCACACCGGCGCGCGCTTGGCGGCGAAGGCCGCGACGCCCTCGCGGAAGTCATCGGTGCGGAAGCACGCCTCGCGCAGCTGCACCAGCTCGCGCTCGACCTCGTCCGGCAGCGCGCCCGCGTGGGCGCGCAGCGTGCGCAGGATGCGCTTGTTGTGCTCGACCGACAACGGCGCGTTGGCGGCGATCTCAGCGGCCGTCCCGAGCGCGGCCGCCTCGAGCTCGGACGGCTCGACGACGCGTCCAATCAGGCCCATCTCGCGCGCGCTCTCGGCATCGTGGTAGCGGCCGACGTAGAACAGCTCGGCGGTGTGCTCGGGGCCACACAGCTCGAGGAACTTGCGCAGCCCGGTGTGCGAGTAGACGAGGCCCAGCTTGGCGGGCGGCATCCCGACCTTGATCCCGCGCGCGGCGATGCGCAGGTCGCAGGTCAGCGCCAGCTCGAGGCCGCCGCCGATCGCGTGCCCGTTGAGAGCGGCGATGACCGGGCGCGGGAATGCCTCCAGCGCCTCGAGCGCGGCGTGGAAGGGGTGGGCGACGAGCGCCTCGGCGTCGCGCTCGAAGTCCTGGCCCGCGAGGTTGCCGAGGTCATAGCCGGCCGAGAAGACCGGGCCCGTGCCGGTCAGGATCAGGGCGCGCGCCTCGAGCCCGTTGACGGTCTGCGCGAGTGCGTCGAGGAGCTCATGGTCGAGCGCGCCGCGGCGCGCGCGGTTGTCGATGCGCAGCCGCACGACACCGGGCGCCGGGCGGTCGAGCACCAGCTTGCCCGAGGCGAGCGCCTCGAGCTCGGGCTCGGTCCTCCGCTCGCCTTCGGAGTCGGCCTCGTCGGACGCCGCGACCATCGCTACTCGAGCACGACCAGCGTGTCGCCCTCGCTGACCGGCTGGCCCTGCTTGCAGGCGATCCGCTTGACGGTGCCGTCGTCCTCGGCCTCGACGGGCATCTCCATCTTCATCGACTCGATGACGACCACGGTGTCGCCCTCCTCGACCTCCTGTCCGACCTCGCACTCGACCTTCCAGACGGTGCCGGTGATGTGGGCCTCGACGTCGGGCAACTGCTCCTCCTTCTCGCGGGCTGTCGGCGGGACGCGGCGCAGCGACCGACGATACCCGCGGCGGCCGACGCTAGAGAATGCCTTGGTCGTGCGCCCAGCTGCCGACCTGGTCGACGAAGCTGTCCAGCTCTTTCATGAGCGTTTGAACCCCCTCGTGCAGGGCCTGCCAGCGTTGCGGCGGGTAGGCGTGGCTGAGCACGTCGCGCATCTCCTTCGCCTCCTGCAGGCGCTCGGCAGACGGCTTGGAGATGACGCCGAGCGTGACCAGACGGTCCCAGGGGTACCCGGGCTGCTTGTCGACGACGCCGAGTCGTTGCCCCTCGGAGAGCGCTCGCGCCGCGAGCTCATCGAGCCAGTTGAGCAGCACTTCGAAGTTGCGCTCGACAGCAGCAACCTTGTTGCGCTCGCGCGCATCATCGGATGCGGCGGCGGCGACGAACGCGTCGAACTCGAAGTCATGAGCGATGTCCTCCATCGACACCAGCATCTGCTCCCGCCGCGACTCGAACTCCCCGAGGATGGCGTTCAACCGGCGCTGAGACCTCGAGCTCCTCCGCGGTGAAGAGCCGCCGGCGCTGCCGCTGCCGCCGCTGATTGGTCCCACCATCACGCTCGCTGCCCTGCTGCCAGCACCGTCCGGTAGGCGCGCGCGGCGAGGGCCTCGTCCTCATCGTAAGCGGCCGCCAAGACCTTGGCCTGTCGACCTTTCAACGCTTCCCAGGCGCCGTCGCGGTCGACCACCACACGGCCATCTTCCAAGACATCGGCAAGCAGCGACGCGGACATCTCCGCGTGCTCCAAAGCGACGAGATGGACAGGTCGCCCGAGAGCCCTGCGCAGGCGGCGTTGCAACCCCAGCAACACCCGCATCCCGGAGCGGCGATGCACGACCAAGAGGTCGACATCCGAATCCGGGCGGTCCTCGCCCGTGGCTTGGGAACCGAAGAGGACGGCGAGACGGACGTCGCGTTCGGTGCGCAAGCCCCGCTTGAGCCCCGCAAGCAGGTCCCAGTGCGTGCGTAGGTACCGCTCCTCGGAAGCTGCCAGCTCCAGTTGGTCGGGACCGAGCCGGCGGCCACGGAGGAGACCCTCGCTCGCGTAGCGCCGCAGCGTACGTTCGCTGACGCCCACCGCTTCAGCCGCCTTGCTGAGGCCTGCTCCCATGTGTCCAACATAGCGTCCCGTGTGTCCAAGGGTCGGCGGGGTCGGTGTCGGACATCTACAGGTTGGGCCGCGTCGACCTCGACTACTTCTTCACCGACGACGACTCGGGTCTGCCCCTTGATGGTCGCGGGTAACAAGGACACCACCGCGACGGCAGCGCGGGCCGATTCGACCGTCGCTACTGCTCAGGGCGAGGTCGCCCCCGTGGCGGTCGCCTCCCGGGCGCGCGCGTAGAGTGACTCCGGCGCGATGTCGGCTTGGTTGGGCCAGACGACCGTGCCGGCTTCAGGATCGGCGCGCAGCCGGCGGAAGAAGTCGGGGTCGCGCAGCGGCTCGAAGACGCCGCCGTAGTCGAGCAGGTAGGACAGGTCAACATCGCCAGACGTGCCGTCCTCAAACCTTAGGTGGACCGTGTAGCCGTCCACCGGCTCGACGTCGAGGAGGAGCGGGGTACTGCGCATCGCTGTGATGGTAGAGCCCCTACTCCATGGGGTCGATTGGATGCATTGGCTGATGCGCTCGCGCACGGTCCCAGTTTTCGCGCAGCTCGACTTGGTGCATGAGCGCCCAGTCGACGACGAGTCGAAGGGCACGAGGCGGGAGCCCGCCGGCGAGGAGCGCAGCGTCTTCGATGTCGATCGAAGCCTCGTCGTCCCCGTACGTGGCGTGGAAATGCGGCCGACCGCGGTGATGAGCTTCATCGTGATACATCCAGATCACGATCCCGTAGAAGGCGCTTATCCTAGGCACTGGTCGATCGTGGCTGCCGTGGCGGACGGCCGAGGCAAGCCCAGCGTGGGCGCGCGGCGAGTCCCGTTGCTCGAGCCGAGATAGGTTCCGCGCGTGATCCTCGCCATCGACCAGGGCACGACCGGCACGACGGCGATCGTCTTCGACGCCGACGGCCGTCTCGCGGGCCGCGCCTACAGCGAGCTCGCCCAGCACTTCCCGCGGCCCGGGTGGGTCGAGCACGACGCGGACGAGATCTGGCGGATGACCCAGCGCGTCGGCGCGGAGGCGCTCGACGCCGCGGGCATCGACGGCCGCGGCCTGCAGGGCATCGGCATCACCAACCAGCGCGAGACCATCGTCGCCTGGGACCGCGCGACCGGCGCGCCGCTGCACCGCGCGCTGGTGTGGCAGGACCGGCGCACGGCGCGCCGCTGCGACGAGCTGCGCGAGTCCGGCCACGAGGCGCTGGTGCGCGAGCGCACCGGGCTCGTGCTCGACCCCTACTTCTCGGGCACCAAGATCGAGTGGCTGATCCGCCACGGGGACGTCGACCCCGCGCGCGCCGCCTTCGGCACGATCGACTCGTGGCTCGTGCACAAGCTCTGCGGCCGCCACTCGATCGACTACACCAACGCCTCGCGAACGCTGCTGTTCGACACGGCGAAGCTCGCCTGGGACGAGGAGCTGTGCGAGCTCTTCGGAGTGCCCCTGGAGTCGTTGCCCGAGCCGCTGCCGAGCGCCCACGTGCACGGTGAGACCGAGGTCTTCGGTGGCCGGGTCCCGGTGGCGGGTATCGCCGGCGACCAGCAGGCGGCGCTCTACGGCCAGGCCTGTCACGCGCCCGGCGAGGGCAAGAACACCTACGGGACCGGCAGCTTCGTGCTGCAGAACGCCGGTGGCGAGCGCCCGCCGCCGCCGGAGGGCCTGCTGAGCACGGTCGCGTGCGGGGTGCAGGGGCGCGTCGACTACGCGCTCGAGGCGGCGATCTTCGTCACCGGGGCGGGCGTGCAGTGGCTGCGCGACGGGCTCTGGATCATCCGCACCGCCGCCGAGACCGAGGAGCTCGCGCGATCGCTGAAGTCCAACGACGGCGTCTACGTCGTGCCCGCCTTCACCGGCCTCGGCTCGCCTCACTGGGACCCCTACGCGCGCGGGACGATCGTCGGGCTGACGCGCGGCAGCGGGCGCGCGCAGCTCGCGCGCGCGGTGCTCGAGGCGATCGCCTACCAGGCCGTCGATGCGGTGCGCGCCATGGAGCAGGCGTCGGGCGTCGTGCTCGAGGAGCTGCGCGCCGACGGCGGGGCCGTCTGCAACTCGTGGCTGATGGCCTTCCAGGCCGACGTGCTCGGCGTCCCCGTCGTCGTGCCGGAGATCTCCGAGACGACCGCGCTCGGCGCCGCCCACCTCGCCGGCGTCGGCGTCGGGATGTGGACCGAGCAGCAGACGCGAGAGATGTGGCGCGAGGCCGCGCGCTACGAGCCGCGCATGTCGGAGCCCGAGCGCGAGCGCCTGCTCGCGGGCTGGACGCGCGCGCTGGACAGCGCTCGCGGCTGGGCCAGTAACGAACCCGGGCAGGACGGGTAGCAGAGACCGATGGCCGCGCAGCAGGACATCGAAGGATCGGGAGCGCTCAAGCCCCAGGTCTACAGGGACGAGCGCCCGGCCGAGCACTTCGCCCACTTTCACGCACGCACGCGCGCGAAGCGCCCGAACTGGATGTACGAGCTCGTGCGCCTGGTGATCACGCCCTACCTGCTGTTCTTCTTTCGCGCGCGCGCGATCGACAGCGACAAGGTGCCCGCCGACGGCCCGGCGATCATCGCGCCGAATCACTTCTCGTTCCTGGACCACTTCTTCGTCGCGGTCTACCTGCGCCGCAAGGTGCAGTTCATGGCCAAGTCGCAGTTGTTCACGATGCCGCTCGAGGTCGTCTACAACAACGGCGGCGTGTTCCCGGTGCTGCGCGGGCGGCGCGACGAGAACGCCTTCAAGACGGCCCACGCCGTGCTCGCGCGCGGCGGCATCGTGGTGATGTACTGCGAGGGCGGGCGCTCGCGCAGCGGCGAGCTGGGCGATCCCAAGCCCGGCGTCGGGCGGCTCGCGCTCGAGTCGGGCGTGCCCGTGGTGCCGGCGGCGCTGGTCGGCTCCGAGCGCGTGCGCAACTGGAGGAAGCTGCAGTTTCCCAAGGTCACGACGCAGTTCGGCGATCCGATCGTCTTCGATCGCGTCGAGGACCCCGCCCGCGAGCAGTCCCAGGCCGCCTCGGAGGCGGTCTTCGAGCGCATCAAGGTCCTCTGGGCCGGCCTGCGCGAGAACGGCCGTGGCCCGACGGTCAGGGCCCGCCGCGCCGCGCGCCGCGCCGCCGAGGCTGCGGGGCGGCGGCCTGCCGCGACCCGCTGAGCGCGCCTGCTGAGTGGAAGGCTTCACCGGACCTGAGCGCTTCGATGGCTACGGTGGGGCCGTTCCCTGGCCCCGATGCACCGCCTCCGTCGACAGCCGGCGTCTCGCACGCGCGCCCTCCGCCGTGGCGCGGGAGTCCTGCTGCTCGCGATCGTGGTCGCGGGCGCCTACCTCGTCTTGCGCGAGACCGGCCCGCTGCCGCGCTCCCCGGCGCAGACGATCGACGCCGGGGCGCCCGACCCCTTCGCCTACTCCGAGGAGCGGCGTGAGCAGCTCGAGGACAGGGCAGCCTCCGGCCTCTCCCACGTGCTCTACGCCAAGAGCCCGGGCGGCATCGTCGCGTCGGCTCGCCGCACCGCGCGCTGGCGTCCGCTGATCGAGGAGGTCGCGTCCGAGGGTGGCCTCGACCCCGACCTGCTCGAGGCGATCGTCCTGCTCGAGAGCGCCGGCCGCTCCGACGCCGTCGCCGATCCGCAGCTCGAGGGCGCCGTCGGGCTGACGCAGATCCTCGCCGGCACGGGGCAGAGCCTGCTCGACATGCGCGTCGAGGTGCGCTCCAGCAGGCGGCTGACGCGCCGCATCGCGCGCGCCAAGCGGGCCGGGCGCGAGTCGCGGGCGCGGGCGTTGGCAGCGGCGCGGCGGCGCGTCGACGAGCGCTTCGATCCGCGTGCGGCGCTGGAGGGCACGGCGCGCTACCTGAGCTTCGCCCGTGGTGAGCTCGGCCGCGACGACCTCGCGGTCGTCTCCTACCACATGGGCGTCGGCAATCTCGACGGGGTGATCGATGCCTTCGGTGAGCAGGAGGCGCCCAGCTACGCCCGGCTGTTCTTCGACTCGACCCCGGCGCGTCACGCGGTCGCGCACCGCCGTCTGCGTGGCCTCGGCGACGACTCGTCGACCTACTACTGGCGCGTGCTCGCCGCGCGGGAGATCATGCGCCTGCTGGGTGAGGACCCCGCCGAGCTCGATCGCCGCGCCGAGCTGCAGACCGCCAAGAACTCGGCCGAGGAGGTGCTGCATCCCGACGACGAGACCGAGCGCTTCGCTGACCCCGACGCGCTCGAGGGCGCCTGGCGCGATGGCGAGGTGCGCACCTTCCCCGATGCGCCACGGCGCACAGGGCTGAAGCGCGACCGTCGGATGGGCGAGCTGGCACGCCGCCTGGAGCGCGGCCGCGGGCTCTACCGCGGGCTGCGCCCGGAGGCCTACGCGCTGGCGGCTTACATGGCGCGCATGGTGCGCGAGGGCGGCGGCGGACGGGCGCCGCCGACGGTCACGAGCACCGTGCGCGACCAGGCCTACCAGGCGCTGCTCGCGCGCGGCAACCCCGAGGCGACCGGCGGCTACTCGCGGCACACGACCGGCTGGACGTTCGACGTCTCGCGCGAGTACGCCAGTGGGGCCCAGGCCGAGGCCTTCCAGTCCGCCCTCGACCGGCTGACGGCGCTCGACCTGATCGCGTGGGTGCGCGAGCCCGGCGCGATCCACATCACCGTCTCGTCCGACGCCGAGGCGCTGTTGCCGCTGCTCGAGGAGTGATCAGTAAACGGGCGCCAGGGACTCCCAGAGCTCGATGTCATGGCTCGGGATCACGAGCGCGCCCGGTGTCTGCTCGACGTAGAGGCCGATCTCGCGCAGCGAGCGCCGGTAGAAGTGCTCGTCGGCCATGCGGTAGGGCGGGTGCCCGTCGCGCAGCGACTCGAGCGTGTAGATCGCGTCCCCGGCGATCAGCGCCTCGCGCCCGCCGAGGCGCAGCGCCACGGACAGGTGGCCCGCGGTGTGGCCGGGCGTCGAGACGAGCGTCACGCTGCCGTCGCCGAAGAGGTCGAGCGCGTGGCCGAAGCTCGCGAACGAGACCGTGCCGGGGCCGTCGAAGTCCACCAGCCGGTAGTCGAAGCCATGATCGAACTGGCGGCGCACGTAGCCCTCGCGCTCGCCGCCCGAGACGGCCGCCTTCCACTCGGCGGCGCTGACCACGAAGGTCGCGTCGGGGAAGTGCGCGATGCCGCTCGCGTGGTCGGAGTGCAGGTGGGTCATCACGACCGTGGCGACCTGCTCGGCGGCGATCCCCAGCGCGCGCAGCTGCGCCGGGGCGGCGTCCTCGGACTGCATCCGTACGTCCCTGTAGATCAGGCCACCGAGTCGGCCCATCGCCCGACCCGGCTCGATCGCGACCGAGCCGTGGAAGCCCGTGTCGATCAGGACGTTGCCGGCGGTCGGGTGCTCGACGAGGAAGGCGGTGACAGGCATGTCGACGTAGCGTTCGCGCCCGACCCCGACGCCGAGCAGCTTGAGCCCGGCCAGGCGGCCGCTGTCGCGGCGCATCAGCCCTGGTGGCGCCGCCAGGCGCGCGGTCAGCAGGGGGTGGAGAACGACGGTGGCGTCCGCGCTGCCTCCGGGAAGCGGGAGCGCGGCCGGACGGGGCTCGGCGGCCGTGGCCATCGGCGGGACTCTACCCCGCGCCGGTACGCGCGCGAGGGGGACCAGCTCGAGTCCAAAGGGCTGAGCAGGCTGAGCGGCGCCGAGCCAGGCTGTAAACGATTGGCGCGTCAGCGCTCGAATCTCTGATCCAAGCGCGAACCCGCTGCGCCATTAATGACATGCGGCATTCGCTTCACGCCGGACTCTGCACACTCGTGCTCAGTGCTCTGCCCTCGACGCCGACGTTTCACAACGTCCGGAGCGGGGAAGAGCGCATTTTCAGGGGCTCGAGCGACAAGCGGAGGGGCGCGTTGGACAAGCGCTTCCCCAGAGCGGGCCGCCACCGCTGCATCTGCACCCTTGAAGGGCCGCCGTCGCAGCCGTTGAAGTTCGTCAACCCGATCCACGGAGGTAGTTCTCACAATGTCTGACCTTATGAAGCTCGACGTCGTCGACACCGACGGCGCAATTCGCGAAGCCGAGGAAGCGGTCGGCGGCGACACCCGCGCCGACCTGTTCCGCAAGGCCGCCATCGGTGGCGGCGCTGCGCTGGGTGGCGGGCTGCTGCTCGGCGGTCTCCCCGAGATCGCCGTCGCCGGCAAGCCCTCGGCGAGGCAGGACATCGCGATCCTGAACTTCGCGCTGACGCTCGAGTTCCTCGAGGCCGACTTCTACAAGAAGGCCGAGAGGGACGCCGGTCTGACGGGCGAGGTCAAGAGCGCCACGCGCATCGTGACCAGGCACGAGAACAAGCACGTCGCGTTCCTCAAGGGGGTGCTCGGCTCCAAGGCGATCAAGAGGCCGAACTTCGACTTCGGCAAGGCCACCAAAAACCAGAAGGATTTCCTGGAGCTCGCGGTCACCCTCGAGGACACGGGCGTCAGGGCCTACTCGGGCCAGGGGCGTCGCATCAAGTCGGCGAAAGTGCTCAACGCGGCGGTGTCGATCCTCACGGTCGAGGCACGGCACGCTTCGCGCTTCCGCACCCTCAACGGCGACCTGTTCGCGCCCCGCACGTTCGATGCGTCGGGGACCATGAAGGGGGTCCTGGCGTCGGCTAAGCCCTTCATCAAGTAGTAGCCGCGGAGCCGCGAAGCTCGCGGCGCCCGCCGCAAGCAGCAAGCGCGAAGGGCGCCCCTCCGGGGGCGCCCTTCGTACTTCTGTGCTCTCCCACTGGCCCGGTGCTACGAATACATCCCTACGTCGTCATCCCGGTGAACTGACCACCGGTCACGTTGAGCACCTGACCGTGGACGTAGTTCGACCACGGCGAGCAGAGCAGGAACACTCCGCCGGCGGCCTCCTCGGGGGTCGCCGGGCGGCCGATCGGGATCAGCATCGAGGCCATCTGGCGCATCTGCTCGGGGATCCCCAGCGCGATCTCCTGGCCGTCCTTGTCGAAGGTGTTGGCCGCGTCCTTGGCGGCGGTCAGGCGCGTCTCGACGAAGCCGAAGGCGACGGCGTTGACGTTGATCTTGAACTGGCCCCACTCCTTGGCCAGCGTCTTGGTCAGGCCCACGACCCCCGACTTGCCCGAGGCGTAGTTGGCCTGGCCGGCGTTGCCCATGGTTCCGGATATCGAGGAGACGTTGACGATCTTGCGAAACACCTCGCGTCCCTCCTCGCGCTCGCGCTTGGCCTGCTCACGCATGTGGGGAGCGACCGCGCGGCACATGCGGAAGGGGACGACCGAGTGGATCTCGAGCATGCGCTGAAACTGGTGGTCGCTCATCTTGTGGATCGGGGCGTCGAGCGTGTAGCCAGCGTTGTTGACCAGGATGTCGACCTGGCCCAAGGCGTCGATCACGCGCTCGACGACCGCGTCGCAGACGCCCTCC
>JBPCPD010000031.1:0-7784 GCA_050999535.1 Thermoleophilaceae bacterium | reverse complement strand
ATCGCCGACGATCTCGACGGCCTCGTCGAAGGCCTCGGGGTCGCGCAGCTGGCCGACCTCGCCAAGCGCGCGTACGCGCAGCTCGCTGTTGCGGTTGCGCTGCAGGCAGGTGATCAGGTACTTGCGGCGCAGCTCGCCGGTCGAGTCGAAGTGCAGCATCGCCTTCGCCCGGCGCCAGTTGTTCGAGGCCACGCGGGCGCCCGCGAGCTGGGCCCATGCTCCCTGCTCGTCCCACGACAGGTGCTCGACGGCGATCCGCCACAGCTCGCGCTCGAAGACCTGCGCGCTGCGCTCGCCATCGGAGGTCACCGGGAGCACGCGCCGCTCGACGCGCAGCCGCCGGCCGCGGCCGCGGCGGACCGGGCCGACGACGATCGCCCCGCCGCGATAGACGTCGCGGTCGAGCAGGCTGTGCAGGGTCACGACCGGGTCGTCGTTGGTCGTCGCCGGATGGACGAAGTCGACGACGATGCCCGCCTCCTTGCCCGGCTGGCGGCGCGTCACGCGTCCGACGCGCTGTTGGTAGATGCGCTTCGAGGCGGTCGGCGCGAGATGCATGCAGACGGTCGCGCGCGGCGAGTTCCACCCCTCGGCGAGCAGCTGCGCGTTGACGAGCACGTCGATCTCGCCGCGCTCGTAGTCGGCGAGGATGCGCGTCAGCTCGCGCTTGGGAGTCTCGCCCGAGACGCCCTTGGCCTTGATGCCCTGCTCCTGGAAGGCCGCCGCGACGTGGTAGGCGTGCTGGACCCCGGCGGCGTAGACGACCCCCGGCAGGTCCTTGAAGCGCACCTTGTAGAGGTCGGCGACCGCGAGGTTGAACGGCGTCTGGTCGAGCAGCGCGGCGAGCGCCTCGGGGTCGAAGTCCTGGTCGACCTCGCCCTTGCGCAGCGGCACCTTGGAGATCGAGCGCACGCCGACGCCGGGCGGGATGCGCACGCAGCGCAGCGGGGCGATCACGCCGCGCCGCGCCGCCTGGGCGAGGTCGAAGCGCGAGGTCTGGGTCGGGAAGAGGTCGGTGACGTGGCGGGCGATCAGCGCGCCGGTGGCGGTCATGCCGACGTAGACCGGGCCCTGCCAGTCACGGATCGCCGCCGAGGTCTTCTCGCCCAGCGCGGTGTGGGCCTCGTCGCAGATGACGATCGCGTAGGCGCCGGAGATGTTGCCCGCGTTGCGCACAAACCACTGGTAGGTCTCGACGGTGACCGGGCCGTCGACCGCCGCCTCCTTGTCTCCGAGCAGCGCTCCGCGGATGCGGTTGCGGTAACCGCGGTCGCGCAGCTCGCCGTTGAACTGGTCGACGAGGTTGCGGCGGTGGGTGAGGATCAGCACGCCGCCGGTGCGCGACGCCTCGACGAAGCCCAGCGCGGCGACGGTCTTGCCGGCGCCGGTCGCGTGCTCGAACCAGAAGCGGCGATCGGCGCCGGGATCCTCGCTCGCGACGGCAGGCGCCTCGCCGGCGGACTCCTCACCGGCGGCGGGATCCCAGTCGAGCGGCTCGTCTTCGTCGGACAGCTCCTCGTCACCCTCGATCTCGACTTCGCCGGAGGGAAGCTCCTCATAGCTGGCGGCGGGCCTGCCATTGCCGTTGCGCGTCGCCAGCTGCGCCTCGGCGGTCAGCGCGATCAGCGTGCCCGACAGGGCATCGACCTGGTGGGCGGAGAGCGTGGTGCCGTCGGCGAGCTTGGGCTCCTCCTGGGCGAGCACGCGCTCGAGGCCCAGCGCAAGCGAGTACTCGCGGCGCCACCGCGTCGAGGGGTCGGTCCTGCCGGCCCCGAGCTCGCCCAGCGCGGCGTCGAGCGCGCGGCGCCGCAGGGTACCCGCGGCGAGGGCGGCCGCGGGCTGCTCGCCCTCGAGCACGAACGGCTCGCGGGCGAACTCCTCGGCACGCGCGAGATCGGCGCCGGAGTACGGCGCTGGATCAGCGACGGGAGTGCTCTCAGCCATATCGGCTCTCGATCGTGTGAGAAGAGGACGCGGGGCAGGCAACCTCCGAACTGCCGGAGAACCGTTCGCGGACGCAGCGAGCCTGCGCGTCGTGTAAGTCGCTCGGCGGACCATCCCACCAGCGATCTGGATGGCGGCGCATCCGATGCGCCGCGTCCCCACGTATTACAGCACAAGACCAGGTTGGGGCACACCCCCTCGCCCTGCCATCCTTGAGCCCGCGATGCGACGCATCACCACCACCCTCTGCGCTACGGCCCTGCTGGCCCTCGGCGGCGGCGGGGCCACGGGCTGCAGCGGTGGTGAGGCCCAGAGCGCGGCGCCCTCGCGGAGCGCGGCGCAGGCCGCGCTGAAGGGCTCCCCGCCCAAGCTCGCGGCGGTCCACGAGCAGGCCAACGACCTGCTCGAGGGCGGCCCCGAGGCGTTTCAGGCCCGCCTGCGCGAGCTGCGCGGGCACCCGGTCGTGGTCAACAAGTGGGCGTCTTGGTGCGGGCCGTGCCGGCTGGAGTTCCCGATCTTCCAGCGCCAGGCGATCAAACGCGGCAGGGAGATCGCCTTCCTCGGGGTCAACAGCAACGACTCGGACCGCGGCGCCACGCAACTGCTCGAGGAGCTGCCGCTGAGCTTCCCCAGCTACAGGGACCCCGATCAGGAGATCGCCGCGGTGTTCAGGGGCACGGCGGCGTTTCCCACGACGGCCTTCTACGACTCCAAGGGCAAGCTCGCCTACGTGCGTCAGGGGCCCTACCGCGACCAGGCCGACCTCGCGGCCGACATCGAGCGTTACGCTCGCTGAATCGTCGCCGCAGCCGCAGCAGGGGCGCGCCCGGCGCGCAACGAGACCGAACGCGCGGCCGCCTACGAGCTGCGCCACCGGGTCTTCTGCGGTGAGCAGGGCGTGCCCGTCGCCGCCGATCGCGACGGCCACGACGACGAGGCGATCCAGCTCGTCGCGATCGAGGACGACCGCGTGCTCGGCACGTGCAGGCTGCTCGTGCGCGGACCCGTCGGGCTGCTGGGGCGGATGGCCGTCGAGGCCGAGCACCGCCGGCGCGGGATCGGCGCGGCTCTGCTCGCCGCCGTCAACGCAGCGGCCGCCGCGGAGGGCGTGGAGCGCATCCGCCTCAACGCGCAGCTGTCCGCGCGCTCGGTCTACGAGCGCGCGGGCTACGAGCCCGAGGGGTGGGAGTTCCTCGACCAGGGCATCGAGCACGTGACGATGGAGCGCCGCCTTGCCTGAGCTGCGCATCGACCCGCTCTCGGGCCTGCGGGTGATCGTCTCCGACGAGCGCGGCGAGCGTCCCGGAGCGTGGGTCGGCGGCGAGGCCCGCGCGGCGATCGACCCCGCGACCGACCCGTTCGCCGAGGGCCACGAGGGCCAGACCCCGCCCGAGCTGTTCGCCCTGCGCCCCGCAGGCTCCGCCGCCGACGGGCCCGGCTGGACCGTGCGTGTGGTGCCCAACCGCTATCCGGCGCTCGTGCCCGGTGAGCCCGACGGCTCGGATCCGCTCGACGGCGGCCGCGGTCAGCCGGACCTGTTCGCCCGCCGTCCGGCGGCCGGCGCGCACGAGCTGATCGTCAACGGCCCGGCGCCCGTCGCCTCGCTGCACGAGCTCGGCGCCGAGGGGCTCGCGACCGCGATGGGCGTCTGGCGGGAGCGCATGCGCATCCACGCCGGCGCCGCCCACGTGCACGTGCTCGTCAACGAAGGTGAGCTCGCGGGCGCGTCGTTGCCCCACACCCACGCCCAGCTCTACGCGCTCGGCTTCGTCCCAGCGGCGGTGGCACGCGAGCGCGAGCGCTTCACCGCGTACCACGACCGCACCCAGGGCCGGAACCTGCTCGCCGACGTGGTCCAGGAGGAGGTGCGCCTGCACGAGCGCCTGGTGGCGGTCGACCGCGAGGCGGTCGCGATCTGCCCGTTCGCCTCCCGCGCACCCTTCCACGTGCAGATCGTCCCGCGCTCGCCGGCGGCGCGCTTCGAGGACGACGGCCCGCTCGGCGCGGCGCTGCTGCACGGGGTGCTCGGCAGGCTCGCCGAGGCTCTTGGCCGAATGCCACCGCTCAACCTGTGGGTACGCACCGCGCCGCACGGCGCGCACTCGTTCTGCTGGCGCATCGACGTCGTGCCGCGGCTCGACCAGCCGGCGGGACTCGAGCTCGGCACCGGCGTGCAGTTGTGCGCGCTCGCACCCGAGCGGGCCGCCGAGCGGCTGCGCGCCAGCTGAGATAGTCGCTGCTATACTCGCCCAATCACCGATCGGGCGTGCGCTCCCCGCTGGGCCAGCGTGAACCTCACCGGCGCGGCGGTCGCGCGCTCGCGCTGGTGTAGCGCCCGCGCCCGTGCCACCAGTCGAGCGCCCGATCCCCCGCTACCTCGCCGAGCCGCCGCAGGAGTCCGTGCCCTATGGCCGCTGGGGCGACGCGCTCGCCGAGCGCTTCAACGACGCGGCCGCGGAGATGGCCACCGACGGCGAGCAGGTCGGCGAGCCCGGTGCGATCACGTGGTTCCCGGAACGCACCTGGCGCGGGCGCAACTACGTGCCGGCGACCGCGCCGACCGCCGAGGGCTTCGAGGTCTTCGGCTACGTCTCCTACACGCGGGAGCACGAGGGCGCGCAGGCCGAGGCGTTCGAGGCGCTGTGCGACTACACCGACGAGACGGCCGAGGCCAATCCGGACTGGACGCTCGATCTCTCAGACCAGGAGATCGGCCATTGGCGCGGGTCCGAGGGCCGGCGCGGCACGGTCACGCTGGTGTGGGGCGTCGCGCTGGCGGCCGACGGCGCGGTCGCGACCGCCGAGCTCGGACCCACCACCACCGACCAGTGCGAGCTGGCCGAGGACCGCTTCTCGCTGGTCTCGCTCGACGCCTTCACGGGGGACTACGTGGAGGTGCGCCTCTACGACCGCCGCGGGGCCGAGCTCGCGAAGGAGTCGCTCTACGAGGAGGAGTAGGCGAGCCCGGCACGGCCGGCCCGGTGCCGCGGGGGATTCCGAGGGGCGGAAGCGCCTCCGTATTCTCCCTTCAGGCCCCGATAGCTCAGCTGGATAGAGCGTCCCCCTCCTAAGGGGAAGGCCGCTGGTTCGAATCCAGCTCGGGGCGTCATGACCGGCGAGCTCGCCTGCCCAACCGCCTCGGGCTCACGTCGGGCGGCACGCTCGGCCTGGCGATCGGCGTCGAGGCTGATGCGGTCGCGCTCGGAACGGTCGCCGACGCTGCTAGCGGTCGGGTCGCTCGGGGTAGATCTCGTCGATCGTCGTCAGCGCCACGTAGGGCGCACCGGCGGCCGCCTCGATCGCCTCGCCGCCGCCGGTGAGGCGGTCGAGCACGCTGAGCACGCCAACGACCTCGAGCCCCTCATCGCGCACTCGCTCGATCGCGGCGATCGTCGAGCCGCCGGTCGTGACGACGTCCTCGACGATCAGGCAGCGCTCGCCGGGCTCCAGCGGCGGTCCCTCGACCCACCGCTGCAACCCGTGCGCCTTGCGCTCCTTGCGCACGAAGAAGGCCTTGACGGGCGCGCCCGCGGCGAGCGCGGCGCAGGCGACCGGATCGGCACCCATCGTCAGGCCACCGACCGCGGTCGCACCGTGCTCGGCGGCCCGCACGGCGACGAGCTCCCCGAGCGCGGCGAAGCCCTCCGGCCGCAGCGTCGCCCGCTTGGCGTCGACGTAGTACTCGGCGTCGGCCCCGCTGGAGAGCGTCACCCGGCCGATGACGAGCGCGTGCCGGCGCAGCTGCTCGATCAGACGCGCGCTCGCATCGCTCATGCGCGGACCGCGTTCGTACGGCGGCGGTGGGGAGCATTGAAGTTACGCACGGCGGCTGCCGATGCTAGTCGGGCGATGGGATTCCTCGTGAGGCTCTGCGCGGTACTGGCGACGCTGATCGTGGCGGGCAGCTTCGTGCTGTTCGCCGTCGACCGCATGGCCGAGGGCTCGGAGGCCCAACGCCAGTCCCTGCGCGGGAACGAGGGGCCCGCCGGCTCACGGTCGGCAATCGACGTGGCCGACCCTCAGCCGGCGGTCGAGCGCGTGCGCGAGGCGACCCACTCCTCAGCGCGCGAGGCGATCGACGACGCCGACGACCTGCTGCTCACCCCATTCGCGGGCGTCGTCGACAGCGACTCGGTCTGGGTCTCGCGTATCGTGCCAGGCCTGCTCGCGCTGCTGGTCTACGGACTCGGCGGCGGGCTGCTCGCCAACGCGCTGCCCAAGCCGACCTCGGGGGCCGGCGACTGGCGCCGCTCCGGCGCGTAACGCACGCAAACCCGCGGCGCGCTACCTTCTCCTTGCCGCAGCAGGCATAACAACGTCAAGTGCCGAGTCTCCGTGCCGCCCTGGTACGGAGAGCGGGGGACCCGAAGCGGCCTTTGGCCGCAGGGGCGAATCGCCAAGTCATGGCGTAGCGCAAGCTTCCAGCGCGAGCCCGTCAGCTAACCCCGCAGGCCCGAAGGAAGAGGAGCTGACAGCCGTGCACACCCCCATGCGAGACCTCGCCGTTGCCGAGTACTGCGAGCGCTCGACCGAGCGCTCACGCCATCGCCGCGCCATCGCCCCCGAGGTCAGGAGGCGCATCATGCGGCGCCGGCGCGCCTCGGCCGCGCTGACCACGCTGATGATCGCCGGGCCTGCGGGTCAGGCGTTCGCCGCCGTCAAGGGTGGCGGCGCACGCGGCATCGACGGCGCGTCCCCGGCGACGCGAGCGATCGATACGCCCCAGCGCGGGCTGATGTTCCGCACCGGCAGCAACGGCGCGACCGTCGCGGAGATCCAGCGCGCGCTGGGCGTCCCCGTGGACGGCGTCTACGGCCTGCTCACCGAGCAGGCGGTGCGCGAGTTCCAGGCCGACAGCGGCCTGCTGGTCGACGGCGTCGTCGGGCCGGCCACCTGGACGAGCCTGTTCGGGCTCGAGGACGCCGCGATGAGCGCCGGCGCAGCGAACGGCGACGTCGCGGTGATCGTGCGCGAGCGCCCGGCCGACGAGTCGGCAGCGCCGGCCTCGCCGGCGCCCAGGGAGCAGAAGGCCGCCGCCGAGCAGCCCGCGCCGCGTGACCGCGATGAGGTCACCTCGCAGCCGCGCAGCGGCGCCGAGGGCGCCGAGGGCGCTCCGCGCAGGGACGATGGCCCGAAGTCGGAGCCCAAGCCCGAGCCCCGGAACCCGAAGTCGGAGCCCAAGCCCGAGACCCGGACGCCGAAGGCGGAGCCCAAGCCCGAGCCGCGCACGCCGAAGGCGGACCCGCCGGAGACCCGCCCGGTCTCCAACCCGGCTCCGAGCCCCGCGCCCCGCTCGGGGTCCGGTGCCTGCGGCCTCTCGCTGGCCAGCCCGGTCAAGGGAATCGAGACCTCGCCGTTCGGACCGCGCGGCGGTGACAACCACGACGGCCTCGACATCGCGGCCCCCGAGGGCACCCCGATCAAGGCGGCCGAGTGCGGCACCGTGAGCTCCAGTGGCCCGCAGGGCGGCTACGGCAACATGGTCTGCGTCGAGCACACCGACCGTCTCGAGACCTGTTACGCGCACATGTCGCGCACCGCGGCCGGCTCCGGCCAGACCGTGCGCAAGGGTCAGGTGATCGGCTACGTCGGCACCACCGGCAACTCGACCGGGCCGCATCTGCACTTCGAGACCCGGGTCGACGGCACCGCCCGTGACCCCAAGCCCTACCTGACGGGAAGCCCGGTCCCGGGTACCCCGACCACGCGGCAGGCGCGGCGGGCCGCCACCCGGGGCGCGTCGGCGGCCGGGACCCGGCGCGAGAGCGGCACGCGTGAGCGTGGGGAGCGTGGCAACAACGCCAGCAGGGGGTCGGTGGAGACCCAGGGAGGGAGCACCC
>JBPCPD010000001.1:0-15194 GCA_050999535.1 Thermoleophilaceae bacterium | reverse complement strand
CCGCTGTGCCGGGCGCCGGCGCGCCGGCCGGCGGGGTCTGGGGCGCCCGCGGGACGAGCGCCCACGTGGCGGGCTCGAGCAGTTGCTTGAGCATGTTGCCGAGGTCCTCGCCACGCTCGACGCCGAGATCGTTGGAGAGAGCCTCGACGGCGGCGGCACGCAGGCGCTCCACGTCGCCCGGCGAGCCGGAGAGGACCTGGCCGAGGTCGGCGTCGGGGACCCGGCGGCGCAGCGAGTAGTCGAGGACCTCCCGCTGGCGGGGGTCGAGGCGGCCGAGGCCGGCGGCGAGCTGTTCGCGATCGATCATCGAAGCGGCGATCCTGGTGGGGCGCTCGGGCGTCCTGAGAACGATCCGACCCGCGCCCCAGAGTACCCGCCGCCGCGACGGCCGGTAGCGGTTATAGTTTCGTGGGGGAGGATGAGGGGTAGGCCTCCCCCCAATCAACGGAGGAGGGACTCGTGGTAGTTGGAGCAATCGTCGTGGTCTGCGTGGTGCTGGTCGTTCTGGCGTTCGTCGCCCCCCGCCTGTCGCGTCACCCCGAGCGCGGGGTCCACAAGACGCTCGGGCTCGGCGGGCGGGTGGGCGGCATGCTGCCCGGCCCGCTCGGGCGCCTCGCCCGCAAGCCGTTCAGCTCGTCGAGCCGGGCAGCCAGCAAGAGCGCCTCGGCGGGCCGCAGGGGTCGCGGCAAGATGCCCGGCTGACACTCACGGCGCTTGGCGGAGCTTCTGCACAACTCGCAGAAGCTCCGCCGGGCGCTGCGCCTACGATTCCCGCGTCATCCGGAGGGGTGGCAGAGCGGTTGAATGCGGCGGCCTTGAAAGCCGTTGGGCCTCATACGGGGTCCCGTGGGTTCGAATCCCACCCCCTCCGTTCGGCTGGTGGCCATCCTCCAAGTCGGACGGGCCCCTATGCCGCGGGCTCGATCCGCGCAGGCGCGCCGAAGTCCACCAGCACCTCGGGCAAGTCGATGCTGCCGTCATCGCGCTGGCCGTTCTCGACCAGGGCGATGATCGTGCGTCCGACGGCGACCGCGGTGCCGTTGAGCGTGTGCGCCTGGCGCGGGCCGCCCCCGTCGGAGGGCCGGTAGCGCACGTTCAGCCGCCGGGCCTGGAAGTCGGTCGTGTTCGAGCAGGACGTCAGCTCGCGATAGCGCTGCTGGCCCGGGAGCCACGCCTCGATGTCGTACTTCTTCGTCGCCGAGGCGCCGAGGTCGTCGACGGCGATGTTGACCACGCGGTAGGGGATCGCCAGCGCCTGCATGATCTCCTCCTCGATCGCGAGCAGGCGCTCGTGCTCGGCCTCGGACTGCTCCGGCTCGACAAAGGCGAACATCTCGACCTTGTCGAACTGGTGCACGCGGAAGATCCCGCGCGTGTCCCTGCCCGCCGCGCCGGCCTCGCGCCGGAAGCACGGCGAGAAGCCGGCGTAGCGCAGCGGCAGATCGGCCGCCGCGAGGATCTCACCTGCATGCAGTGCGGCGAGCGCCACCTCCGAGGTCCCGGCGAGGTAGAGATCGTCCTCGGGCACGTGGTAGATCTGCTGCTCGGTGTCGGGCAGGAAACCGGTCCCGAACAGCGCCTCCTCGCGCACCAGCGCAGGCGGCACGACGGGCTCGAAGCCCCTGCCGCCGAGCAGCTCGAGCGCCCACCGGACGAGCGCGAGCTCGAGCAGCACGAGCGGGCCCTTGAGGTAGGCAAAGCGCGCGCCGGCGACCCGCGCGCCAGCCTCGAGGTCGACGAGGCGGCCGAGCAGCTCGAGGTGATCCCTGCCCGCGGCGCCCGCGTCGCCGACCTCGCGCAGGACGGTGTCCGCGTCGGCCGCGCTCTCCTGCGGCGGGTTCGGAAGCGTGGCGAGCACTGCGTCGAGCGCCTCCTGCACGCCACCCAGCTCGGCGTCGATCTCCTGCTCGCGTCCTGAGGCCTCGCGCACGGCGGCGATCGCCGCGTCGGCATCGCCGCCCTCGCGCTGGAGCTCGCCGATGCGCTTGCTGGCGGCGTTCCTGTCCGCGCGCAGGGACTCGAGCTCGGGCAGCAGCGCGCGCCTGCGGGCGTCGAGCTCGAGCGCGCGGTCGAGGTCCTCGGCGGCGCTGCCACCACGCCGCGCGAGCGCGGCACGGGCGACCCCCGGGTCCTCGCGGATGGCCCTCAGGTCGAGCACGGGCGCGCGACCACTCAGCCGCCGCCGGAGTACTTTGCCACGAAGTCGGCGAGCTGCTCGGCTTCCTCGCCGACGACGATATTCGCCGGCATTATGGCGCCCGAGAACCCGCCGTTGCGGATCGCGAAGAGCACGTCATCGGGCTCCTCCATGCGCACGTTGAAGTCCGGGCCGTTCGTACGATCGCCGCCTTCGAGCTGACCTGCGGGCTTGGAGCCGTAGGCGTTGGCCGCCTCGAGCGAGTGGCAACCCGAGCAGCGCTCGTTGAAGAGGTTCGCCGCGGCCTCGTCGCGCTCGTTGTCGACGTCGACCTCGCCACCGCAGCCGGCGGCCAGCAGGGCCCCGGCGGCGAGCGCGCAGAGCAGCGCGGTGCGGGCGCGGATGGCGGTCGCGGGGGCAGGCACGCGGGCGCATACTATCCCGCGCCGATGCTGCGGCCTGCCCTGGCACCCCGGCGCTGTGCGCTCGCGCTCGTGCTCGCCGCCGCCACGCTGGCCGGCTGTGGCGACGATCAGCCCGCGGGGCGCTCGGTGACGCTCGACCCCGCCGAGCCACTACGCGTGAGCGCCGGCGAGTACAGCTTCGATCCCGGCACCGTCACCGTGCGCGGCAGCCCGCCGCGGCTCGAGGTCACGCTGCGAAACAGCGGCAGCCTCGCGCACGACTTCGTCGTGCTCGACGGCGAGCAGGAGCTCGGAGGCACGCCGACAATCCCGTCCGGCGACCGTCGCACGGCCTCGGTCGAGCTCGAGCCCGGGAGCTACCGCTTCGTCTGCACGGTCGGCGACCACCGCGAGCTCGGCATGGAGGGCGAGCTGACGATCCGCCGGTGAACGGGCAGGAGCCGCGGCCACAGCGGCGAAGCACGAGGGGCCCCGGCGCCGGCCTGGGCGATCGGCGCGCCTCGCGTGACCGGTCGCCGGCTCGGCGGCTACAGGAGCCGGCGCCGGGGCGAACCCTTCTCCGCTCTCAAGCGTCGGCGCAGCGCTTGGCGAAGCGCAGCACCGTGCGCGCTGCTCGCGGCGCAGCTCGACCTCGTCCATCACGAGCCTCACGTGCTCGAGTCCGCGCCCGCCCTCGGAGCGCGATCCGCGAGCTCTCGGGGCTCACGGCCAGGCGCACGCGTAGATGTCGATTGGCGCGTTTCCATACCCTGCCGAAGTACTGTGCCCCGTTCAGCGCCCCGACGAAACCCCTGCAATTCAGGCGCCTCCCGTCTGGTATCCACGCAGGGCGAGGGTGAGGATGAGCAGGGCCCCCACCGTCATGACCCCTATCTCCGCCAATGCCACGCGGCGCGCGAGCCTGACCTGCTCGTCCCGGGTCAGGGCCTCGAGGTCATCGACTCCCTCGAGCTGGCGCGCAGCCGCGCCGAGGCGCATCAGCTCGCTGACGAGCGTGACCACCAGCGGCGAGACCCCGTAGGCGATGTGCAGCCCGTCCGGGGCCACAGCGCCGCGCGCCAGCAGGTAGAAGCCGATCAACGCCTGGACCACGACGGTGACCTGGGCCACCCTCAACGCGTACCAGAACCAGTTCGAGATCCAGCCCTGGGCCCACAGCACCGCCCCCAGCCCGCCGGCGAGGCCGTTGCTCGCCAGCACCGCGATACCGACGACCATGTGTACGCCGCTCAGAAAGTGTCCTTGTGCACGAGGTGGCAACGGCGCACGAGCCTGCGTTATACATGCGCGTACCGTGCTGAAGAGCTACCTGCCGGCACTCGTCTTCCTGGTCCTCGGTGGAATCGTCGGGGTCGTCTTCACGATGGCGAACTCGGTGCTCGGGCCGAGCAGGCCCGGCAAGGTCAAGTCCGAGCCCTACGAGTCCGGTCTGCCCTCCGACGTGCGCAGGAGCTTTCGCTTCGGCGTCAGCTTCTATCTGGTCGCGATGCTGTTCATCCTGTTCGATATCGAGGTCGTCTTTCTCTACCCGATCGCCGTCCAGCTGGAGACGATCGGGACCTTCGCGCTGGTCGAGGCGATCGTCTTCATCGCGCTGCTGCTGATCGCGTTCGTGTTCGTCTGGCGGAGGGGAGCCCTCGAATGGAAGTGACCCGCACCAAGGTGCCAAAGTCCAAGGGCGACCTGCGCGTGCGCCAGCTGCAGGCGCAGCAGATGCTGCGCGGCGAGCTGCCCGAGAGCGACCTCGAGGAGTACGTCGAGAAGCGCCTGCTGCTGACCAAGCTCGAGGACGCCCAGAACTGGGCACGCAAGAACGCCGTCTGGCCGCTCGGCTTCGGCCTCGCGTGCTGCGCGATCGAGATGATCTCGGTGATCGGCTCACCCCGCAACGATCTCTCGCGCTTCGGCGCCGAGGTGATCCGCTTCTCCCCGCGCCAGGCGGACCTGCTGATCCTCTCCGGACGCGTCTCGATCAAGATGGCGCCGATCATCCGGCGTATCTACGACCAGATGCTCGAGCCCAAGTGGGTGATCTCGATGGGCGCCTGCGCCTCGAGCGCCGGGATGTTCAACAACTACGCGCTCGTCGCCGGCGCCGACAAGTTCCTGCCCGTCGACGTCTACGTGCCGGGCTGCCCGCCGCGGCCGGAGGCGCTGATGTACGGGATCATGAAGCTGCAGGACAAGATCTCCGAGGACCCCAGCCAGGGCTGGCGCGAGCGCTACGGGTCGGCCGGCACCGAGGAGGCCTCCGACCGTGCCTGACGCCACCGGCCTCGAGCTGCTCGCCCAGCGCCTGCGCAGCGAGCTCGGCGACGTGGCTGTGGTCGGCACCGACTTCCAGCGCGATCAGGCGACGCTCGAGCTCGCTCCGGGCCGCATCCACGACGCGCTCGCCTACCTGCGCGACGACGACGACGAGCCGTACGAGTTCCTGGCCAGCCTGCACGGCTGCGACTACCTGCCCGAGCAGCCGCGCCTGGGCGTGCACTACCAGCTGCTCTCGATGGCGCGCCGCGAGCGCCTCGCGGTCCGGACGCGCGTCGACGTCGATCTGCCCAACGTGCCGAGCGTCGTCGACCTGTTCCCGACCGCCGACTTCCAGGAGCGCGAGGTCTACGACTTCTTCGGCGTGGTCTTCGACGGCCATCCCGACCTGCGCCGCATCCTGATGCCCGAGGACTACGAGGGCCACCCCCAGCGGCGCGACTTCCCGATGGGCGGCGAGCCGGTGCTGTTCACCTTCAACGAGCACACGCTGCCGCGCTGGTATGACTGACGGCGAGCCGACCGGGACGCCCCCGCCCTCGCGCGGCGCGCTCGACATCCCCTACCGCGAGCGCGAGAAGTCGATCAGCATGGAGAGCCTCGATTGGCCCGTCGCCGGGACCGCGCTCGAGCCCGAGACCGAGCTGCTGACGATCAACCTGGGTCCGCACCACCCCGCCACCCACGGGGTGCTGCGCCTGCTGACCACGCTCGAGGGCGAGACCGTACGCGACACCCAGCCGATCATCGGCTACGTCCACACCGGCATCGAGAAGAGCTGCGAGGACCAGGAGTACTGGAAGGCGATCACCTTCGTCGAACGGATGGACTACCTCGCCTACTACTTCAACGCGCACGCCTTCTGCATGTCGGTCGAGCGCCTGCTCGGCGAGCAGGTGCCCCCGCGCGCGGAGTACCTGCGCGTGATCCACCTCGAGCTCAACCGGGTCGCCAGCCACCTCTTCTGGCTCGGCACCGCCGCGCTGGACCTCGGCGCGATGTCGATGCTGTGGTGGTCGCTGCGCGAGCGCGACCTGGTCCTCGACCTCTTCGAGATGTCCTCGGGCCAGCGCCTGCACACGCGCTACTTCCAGGTCGGCGGCGTGATGGAGGACATCCCGCCCGGCTTCGAGGCAAAGTGCCGCGAGTTCATCGCCCAGATGCCGGGGCGCATCGACCAGTACGAGGCGCTGCTCGACCGCAACGAGATCTGGCTGCAGCGGATGAAGCACACCGGCGTGGTCTCGCGCGAGCGCCTACTCGAGCTTGGGGTCACCGGCCCGCTGCTGCGCGCCGCCGGCGAACCGTGGGATCTGCGCAAGGCGATGCCGTACTCGGTCTACGAGCAGTTCGAGTTCAACGTCCCGATCGGCACGATCGGCGACAACTACGACCGCTACCGCGTGCGGATGGCCGAGATGCGCGAGTCGGTCAGGATCGTCGAGCAGGCGCTCGACGGCCTGCCCGAAGGGCCCTACATCACGAGCAACCGCAAGGTCGCGCTGCCGCCGCGCCACGAGCTCGCCACATCGATGGAGGCACTGATCCACCACTTCAAGCTGGTCACCGAGGGCTTCCGCGTGCCCCCCGGCGAGGCCTACGTCGCGGTCGAGTCACCGCGCGGCGAGCTCGGCTGCTTCGTGCTCGCCGACGGCTCGGCCAAGCCGGCGCGGGTGCACATGCGCGACCCCTCGTTCGTCAACCTCCAGTCGCTGGCGGAGATGGGGCGCGGCAGCGTGATCGCCGACTTCATCGCGTCGATCGCGATGCTGGATCCGATCCTGGGCGGCGTCGACCGCTGATGGACCGGCGCAGGTTTCCACTCGGGTGGGACGAGGCGGTCGACCTCGATCGCGAGCCCGCGCTCGTGCCGGATCCGGCCGAGGTCGAGGTGCCGGCGGCGCTGAGGGCGTCGATCGAGGCCGCGATGGGGCGCTACCCAGACGCGCGCTCGGCCACGCTGCCGGCGCTCGCCGCCGCGCAGCAGGTGCATGGCTGGTGCTCGCCCGAGGCGATGCACCAGGTCGCCGCGGTGATGGGTGTCACGCCCGCGTTCCTGTCCTCCGTGGCCACCTTCTACGACATGCTGCGCACCGAGCCGAGCGGCTCGCGCTACGTCTACGTCTGCACCAGCGTCGCCTGCCACCTGCGCGACGCCAAGGCCGTCTACGACGCGATCGCCGAGCAGGCGCGCGAGCAGGACCTCGAGGGAGTCGAGGTGCGCGAGTTCGAGTGCCTCGGCGCCTGCGACATGGCCCCGATGGCCTCGATCGACGGCCGCTTCGTCGGCCCGCTCGACCCCTCCGACGCCGAGGAGCTGATCGGCGCCGTGAAGGCGGGTCGCGAGATACTGCCGGGCCGCGGGCTCGAAGACGCCGACTACAGACTGCCCTGGAGCGAGGAGCGAAGCTAGTGCCCGAGACCCTCAACCTCACCGCCAACCACCACGAGCGCGACCTCCACCAGATCGAGGTCTACGAGCGCCTGGGCGGCTACCGCTCCGCGCGCAGGGCACTGACCGACATGACGCCCGACGAGGTGCTCGAGGCGCTCGAGTCCTCGGGGCTGCGCGGCCGCGGCGGCGCCGGCTTCTCCATGGGCAAGAAGGCGAGCTTCGTGCCCAAGGGGACGATGGACAAGTACCTCTGCTGCAATGCCGACGAGTCCGAGCCCGGCGCCTTCAAGGACCGCCTGCTGATGCAGCGCAACCCCCATCAGCTGATCGAGGGCTGCATCATCGGCGCGGTCGCGGCCGGCGCCAACAAGGGGTTCATCTTCATCCGCGGCGAGTACGAGCTGCAGGCCAAGATCCTCGACGCCGCGCTCGTCGAGGCCTACGAGAAGGGCTACCTCGGCGCGGACCTCTTCGGCTCGGGGACGCCGTTCGAGCTGGTCCTGCACCGCGACCAGGGCGCCTACATCTGCGGCGAGGAGTCGGCGCTGCTCGACGGGCTCGAGGGCAAGCGCGGCAACCCGCGGCTGAAGCCGCCGTTTCCCGCCAACCAGGGCCTCTACCAGGGACCGACGCTGATCAACAACGTCGAGACGCTGTGCAACACCCCGGCGATCATCGAGAAGGGCGCGGAGTGGTTCGCCGCGATGGGAGTCGACAAGTCGACTGGGACCAAGATGGTCTCGGTCTCGGGCAACGTACAGCGCCCCGGCAACTTCGAGGTCGAGCTCGGCATCCCCGTGCGGGAGATCATCTACGGCCTGGCCGGAGGCCCGCCTGAGGGGCGTGAGCTCAAGTGCTTCTTCCCCGGCGGCTCGTCGGCGCCGGTGTTGACCAAGGAGCACCTCGACCTGCCCTTCACCTACGAGGCGATGGCCGAGGCCGGATCGATGCTCGGCACGGCCTCGATGATCGTGGTCGACGACTCCCAGCCGCTGGTCCCCCTGGCGCTGCGCCTCGCGGGCTTCTACCGCCACGAGAGCTGTGGCAAGTGCGTGCCCTGCCGCGAGGGCACCGTCTGGACGGTCTCGATGCTCGAGCGCGTCGACTCGGGCGAGGCGACGCCGATGGACCTCGAGATCATGGCCGAGGTCCAGCAGAACATCATCGGCAACTGCCTGTGCGTGCTCGGGGACTCGATGGCGATGCCGATCGGCTCGATGATCAAGCACTTTCGCGGCGAGTTCGAGGCGCACATCGAGCGCGCGCGGGCCGCCAACGACCTCGAGCACATCCCTGCCCGGGGCGCCGGCGAGCTCGCCGCGGCCGCCGAGGCGGGACCAATCTAGTGGCCCGCCCCGAGGTCAAGCGGATCTCCTTCGAGATCGACGGACGCGAGATCAGCGCGCCGGAGGGCACGATGCTCGTCGATGCCGCCAAGTCCGGCGACGTCGAGATCCCCTACTTCTGCTACGAGCCCAAGCTCGGCCAGCCGGTGGGCGCGTGCCGCATGTGCCTGGTCGAGATCGAGGGGATCCCCAAGCTGCAGACCTCCTGCTCGACCCCCGTCAAGGACGGCATGGTGGTCATCACCACCTCCGACCGGGTCAAGTCGGCCCAGAACGCGATCGTCGAGTTCCTGCTGGTCAACCACCCGCTCGACTGCCCGGTCTGCGACAAGGGCGGCGAGTGCCCGCTGCAGGACATCTCCTACGGCTGGGGTGGCGGCAAGTCGCGCTTCATCGAGCCCAAGCGCCACTTCAAGAAGCCGCTGGCGCTGTCGCCGCTGGTGGCGATCGACCGCGAGCGCTGCATCCTCTGCTACCGCTGCGTGCGCTTCTCGCAGGAGATCGCCGAGGACTACCAGCTGGTCTTCCTCGAGCGCGGCGACCACACCTACGTCGGCACCCACGACGGACGCCCCTACGTCGCGCCGTTCACGGGCAACATCATCGAGCTGTGCCCGGTCGGCGCGCTGACCTCGACGCCCTACCGCTTCCGCGCGCGCCCGTGGGACGTCGAGGAGGGCGGCTCGGTCTGCACGCTGTGTCCGAGCCAGTGCAACGTCAGCTTCACGATCCGCGACGACGCGAAGGTGCTGCGCGTGCTCGCGCGCGACAACACCGAGGTCGACGACGGCTGGCTGTGCGACAAGGGCCGCTTCGGCTACGAGGCGATCCACTCGCAGCAGCGCCTGCGCACGCCGATGGTCCGCGAGGACGGCAGGCTGCGCGAGGTCTCGTGGGAGCGCGCGCTCTCCGAGGCCGCGGGCGCGCTCTCGAAGGCGGGCCCCAAGGCGGCTGCGCTGGCGGGCGGGGCCACGACCAACGAGGAGGCGTTCCTGCTCTCGCACCTGATGCGCGCGGGCCTCTCCTCCCCGCACCTCGACGCGCGCCCCGGGGGGCCGCTCGACGCCGTCCACGCGCGCCTGCTCGCCCGGCCCGACCTCTCCGCGCGGGTCAGCGACATCGACCACGCCGACGTCGTGCTCGTGATCGAGACCGAGCCTGTCGAGGAGTCGCCGATCCTCGACCTGCGCGTGCGCAAGGCCGTGCGCCGCAACCACGCCAAGCTGATCACGCTCACCAGCCGCCCGAGCACGCTCGACGCCAACGCCGCCGCGAGCGTGCGCTTCGCTGCCGGTGCGGTCGAGGCCGCGCTCTGCGCGCTGGCCGCCGAGCTCGACTCCGGCAGCGCCACGGGCTCGCGCCTGCACTCGCGCGCGGGCGCCGAGCCCGGCGCGATCGCCGCCGCCGCGGGTATCCTGCGCGGCGCCGGTGACGTCGTGGTGCTGTGGGGCGAGCGCGCCACCGAGGGCGAGCGCGGTGCGCACGTGACCGACGCGCTGCTCGCGGTCTCCGCCGCGCTCGGCCTCGCCGATAAGTCCGAGTCGGGCCTGATCGAGATCCCGACCGCCGCCAACGCTCGCGGCCTGCGCGAGCTGGGCATCGCACCGAACCTCGGCCCCGGCCTCACCGATCCGCCCGAACAGGGCATGGACGCGCGCGCGATCGCGGGAGCGCTGGCCGGCGGCCAGCTGAGCACGCTGGTGCTGCTTGACGCCAACCCGCTGCGCACCCACCCCGAGCGCGGGCGCTGGGAGCGCGGGCTCGCGGCGGCGACCGACCTGATCGCCTTCTCCGGGTTCATGACCCCGTCGCTGGAGGAGCACGCGACGGTGATCTTCCCCGCGGAGAGCAACGCCGAGAAGGAGGGCACCGCCACCCACCCCGACGGGCGCCTGCAGCGCGTGCGCCAGGCGATCGGCCGCCAGGGCGAGGTGCGCGCCACCTGGAGCGTGCTCGCCGAGCTGGCGCAGCGCTGCGGCGCCGGGCTGGGGCTGGCCAGCGCGTCGATGGTCACCGCCGCCCTGATCGAGGCCGTTCCCTTCTACGCGGGGCTCGACCTCGAGACGATCGGCGGCAAGGGCGCGCGCTGGCAGGAGCTCGGGATCGCGTCCGCCCTCCCCATGGCCGAGCTGCCCGAAGGCGACCTTCCCCAGCCACCCGAACTGCCCGAGGGCCTGCGCCTGGGCACCGCGCCCTCGCTGTGGGCGGGTCCGACCACCGCGCACGCGCCCTCGCTGCGCTTCCTGGCGCCCGCCCAGCGCGCCGAGCTCGCGCCGGCCGACGCCCGCGCGCTCGGGCTCACCAGCGGCGACCGCGTCGAGGTCGAGGCGGGCGGCGAGACGGTCAGCGCGACCGTCGCGCTGCGCCAGGCGCTGCCGCCCGGCAGCGTCTTCCTGGTGTCGGGCACCGAGCACGACAACGCGACGGCACTGACCAACGGCGTCCCGCGCACGGTCGTGGTGCGCAAGCTCGCCTCCGCCTCCCCTGACGCGGACGCGGCCGGCCCCGCATCGGCCGCGCCCGGTCCGGGCGCCCAGACCCCGGCCACGTGATCCTCCTCTCGCAGACCCCGGTCGTCGAGACCACGCTCGTGCAGATCGTCAAGGCGATCGTGATCTTCGCGGCGATCCTGCAGGTCGTGCCGCTGATCCTGCTGCTCGAGCGCAAGCTGCTGGGGCGCTTCCAGTCGCGCTACGGGCCCAACCGCGTCGGGCCCTTCTGCCTGCTGCAGCCGGTCGCCGACGTGCTCAAGCTCGTTTCCAAGGAAGCCTCGACGCCCGCGACCGCCGCGCCGCTGATGATGGCGATCGCACCGGTGATCTCGATCGTCTGCGCCGTCGCGACGCTCGCGATCATCCCCTTCGGTCCGCAGGGCGCTTGGGGCGGGAACTTCGGGCTCTACGGCATCGACGTCCCGATCGGAATCCTCTACTTCTTCGCCTTCGGCTCGCTCGCCTCCTACGCGCTCGTGCTCGGAGGCTGGGCCTCGGGAAGCAAGTACTCGTTCCTCGGGGCGATGCGCTCGGCCGCGCAGCTGATCTCCTACGAGGTCGCGATCGGCCTGTCGCTGCTCGGCGTGGCGATCATGGCCGGCTCGCTGAGCTTCGTCGACATCGTCGAGGCCCAGGGCGCCGACGGCCACGGGATCTGGTTCGTCGTGCCGCAGTTCGTCGGCTTCCTGATCTTCGTCACCGCGGGCTTCGCCGAATCCTCGCGCCCGCCGTTCGACCTGCCCGAGTCCGAGGCCGAGCTGGTGGCGGGCTACAGCACCGAGTACGGCGGGATGCGCTTCGGCTCGTTCTTCATGGCCGAGTACATCGAGGTCATCATCATCGCCGGCGTCGCGACCGCCTGCTTCCTCGGTGGGTGGCACGGACCGGGGCCCATCGCGCTCGCTCCGCTGTGGGTCGTGTTGAAGATGTTCGCGTTCGTGATCCTCTTCATCTGGGTGCGTGCGACGATGCCGCGCCTGCGCTACGACCAGTTGATGAGCTTCGGCTGGAAGGTGCTGTTGCCGCTGGCGACGGTGAACGTGCTGGTCACGGCGGTAGTGGTGGTCGTGACATGAACCGAGGGGCGCTGGGCGCCGGCCGCCAGTCGCCGGGAGGAGACCAATGAGCTACAGGCTTTCCGAAGACGTCATCACCGTGCAGCGCGGACCCGAGCCGGGCGGCCTTGGGGGCGCGTACCGCGTCTTCGGCGCGACGCTGCGCGGGCTGCGCACGACGCTCGCGCGCGTGGCCGAGGGCACGACTACGATCGAGTACCCCGAGGAGAAGACGCCGGTCTACCCGCGCTTCCGCGGACGCCACAAGCTGCAGCGCTTTGAGGACTCCGGCCTGGAGAAGTGCGTCGGCTGCTCGCTCTGCGTCGCGGCGTGCCCGGCCGAGTGCATCCGCGTCGTCGCCGCCGAGAACACTCCCGAGAACCAGGTCTCGGCCGGCGAGCGCTACGCCGCGGTCTACGAGATCAACATGACGCGCTGCATCTTCTGCGGCTACTGCGAGGTCGCGTGCCCGTTCGACGCGATCACGATGGGCAACGACTACGAGCTCGCCGACTACGAGCGCTCCGACCTGATCTTCACCAAGGAGATGCTGATGGCGGACCCGGTGGAGCGGACGCCGCTGCGCAGCGAGGGCGAGTAGCCGACCAGTGCTGTTCGAGCAGATCCTGTTCTTTCTCGCGGGGCTCGTCGCCGTCGCGGGAGCGCTGGGCGTCGTGCTGCTGCGCAACCCGTTCCAATCGGTGCTCGCGCTGGTCTCGCACCTGATCGCGCTCGCGGTCCTGTTCCTGCTCCTGCGCGCCGCCTTCATCGCCGCCGCACAGGTCGTCATCTACGCGAGTGCGGTGATGGTGCTCTACGTATTCGTCGTCGCCTACGTCGGGGGTTCGGACGAGCCGCTGCGCCGCGACGAGGGCGGCGTGGTCGGCTCGGTCGGACCGCTCTTCGCGCTCGCGCTGTTCGCCGAGCTGGCGATCGCGATCGTCGGCTCCTCGCTGACCGGCCTCGACTCGACCGGCGCCGAGGTCGGCCCGGCGTTCGGCTCTCCCGGGCAGATCGGCGAGCTGCTGCTGACGCAGTTCCTGCTGCCGTTCGAGGCGGCGTCGTTCCTGCTGTTGATCGCTGCCGTCGGCGCCGTCGTGCTCGCGCGCAAGCGCCGCGGGCTGGAGGAGAGCGAGGAGGGGCCGCCGACGGTGTCCGTCGGCGAGCTCGCGCGCGGGAGGGGCCCGGCGCAGCCGGGCCCTGTCTCGGCGACACGGATGTCGCCCACCGACTCACACCTGCGGCCGGACGCCGCAGGGGGTGACCAACCGCAGCCGGACGCCGCAGGGGGTCCTCAGAGGCCGGATGCCGCAGGGGCTGATCCCCGATGAGTGCGATCTGGTTCGTCGTCCTGTCGGCGTTCATCTTCTGCATCGGCGCCGCCGGGGTGCTGACGCGGCGCAGCCCGCTCGTGGTCCTGCTCTGCCTCGAGTTGATGCTCAACGCCGGCAACCTCGCGCTGATCGCCTTCGCGCGCATGCACGGCAACGGCGAGGGCCAGATCTTCGCCCTGATCGTGCTGGTGGTCGCCGCCTGCGAGGTGGTCGTCGGGCTCGGCATCGTCGTCGCGATGTACCGCCGCCGGCTGCCGATCGACGTAGACGCCATGTCGGAGCTCAGAGGGTGAACCCCACGACGTGGGGCTGGCTGGTGCTCGGCCTGCCGCTGCTCGGCACGGCCGTGATCGCCCTCGGTTGGAAGCTGCTCCCCGGCCGCAGCGCCGGCTGGATCGGCAGCGCGGCGATCGGGCTGTCGTTCGCCGCGTCGATCGGCATGCTGCTCGCGCTGCTCGACCGCCCCGAGGAGGCGCGCGCGCTGATCGGCACCGCGTTCACCTACATCGACACCGGCGGCTTCTCCTCCGACGTCGCGATCTACGTCGACCCGCTCGCGGTCCTGATGTGCCTGGTGGTCTCGGGCGTCTCGTTCCTGATCCACCTCTACTCGATCTCCTACATGACCTCGGACGAGGGCTTCGCGCGCTTCTTCGCCTACCTGAACTTCTTCGTCTTCTCGATGCTGCTGCTCGTGCTGGCGGCAAACTTCGTGCTGCTGATCGTCGGCTGGGCGTTCGTCGGCGCCGCCTCCTACCTGCTGATCTCGTTCTGGTATCGCCGCGCGACCGCGACCGCCGCCGGCATCAAGGCGTTCGTGATCAACGTGATCGGGGACGTCGGGCTGGTCATCGGCGCGTTTCTGATCTTCGAGGGCACCGGCGCGCTCGACTACGCCAGCGTCTTCGCACTCGCGCCCGAGTCGTTCGAGTCCAACGACGCGCAGATCGTCGCGGCCTGCCTGATGCTGCTGCTCGGTGCCTTCGCGAAGTCCGCCCAGCTGCCGCTGCACACCTGGCTGCCCGACGCGATGGAGGGCCCGACCCCCGTCTCGGCGCTGATCCACGCCGCGACGATGGTCACCGCGGGCGTCTACCTGATCGCGCGCACCCACCCGTTGTTCGAGCTCGTGCCCAGCGCGGCCGACGTCGGGGCGATCATCGGCACCGCGACGCTGCTGTTCGCGGCCACGGTCGCGCTCGTGGCGACCGACCTCAAGCGCGTGATCGCCTACTCGACGATGTCGCAGATCGGCTACATGATCCTGGGCGTCTCGGTCGCGGCCTATGGCGCCGGGATGTTCCACCTCATGACCCACGCCTTCTTCAAGGCGCTGCTGTTCATGGGCGCGGGCTCGGTGATCAGCGCGATGGGCGGCATCCAGGCACTCGACCGCATGGGCGGCTTCCGCAGGGCGATGCCGTTCACGTTCATCACCTTCACGATCGGCGCACTCGCGCTGGCGGGCTTTCCGCTGCTCTCGGGCTTCTTCTCCAAGGACGAGATCATCGCCTTCACGATCAACCGCGGGAGCGGCTACGTCGTCCTGGGCGTGGTCGCCTACGTCGCCGCGCTGCTGACCGCCTTCTATGCCTTCCGCATGGTCTTCAGGGTCTTCTTCGGCCCGCCCGTGCCCGAGGCGCGCGAGCTCGAGCAGGGCAACCTGCACCACGGCGACCACGCGAACCCGGCGACCGGCGAGGCCGAGGACACGGGCGTCGGCTTCCCGGGCCCCGACCATC
>JBPCPD010000225.1:0-20307 GCA_050999535.1 Thermoleophilaceae bacterium | reverse complement strand
TAAAGCGGCACGCGAGCTGGGTTCAGAACGTCGTGAGACAGTTCGGTCCCTATCTGCCGTGGGCGTTGGAGAGTTGAGAGGAGTCGTCCCTAGTACGAGAGGACCGGGATGAACGGACCTCTGGTGTGCCAGTTGTCCTGCCAAGGGCACTGCTGGTTAGCTACGTCCGGACGGGATAACCGCTGAAAGCATCTAAGCGGGAAGCCCACCTCGAGATGAGCTCTCCCATCCCCATGAGGGAGTAAGAGCCCTGGCAGACCACCAGGTGATAGGCCGGATGTGCAAGCGCGGTGACGTGCTGAGCAGACCGGTACTAATGCTTCGAGGGCTTGACGGATAACTTCGTCGGGGCGGCACGTGTCGTCTCGACAGGTGGCTACCCGAGACAACTGTGCAGTTTTGAGGGTCCGGCTGGGGCTGGTCTCGCCCATTTCGCGCGCAGCGTGTGAAGGGGTCTGGTTTTCGGTGGCATATGCGAGGGGGAAACACCTCTTCCCATTCCGAACAGAGCAGTTAAGCCTCTCTGCGCCGATGGTACTTGGCCCGCAAGGGCCTGGGAGAGTAGGTCGCCGCCGATTCTTTGTTGCTCGAGTGGGCCCCGCGAAGGGCCCACTCGCATATCTGGAAAGACACGACGTCATGACAACGCTAGCCATCGTGCTCATCGCTCTCGCGGTCGTCCTCGGGCTGCTGTTCATCGGCGGGCTGGCGGGCGCCCGCAGGCGGGCGCGGCTGGGGGCGCCGGCCTACGACCGCCATCTCGCCGAGGCGGATCACGCGCTCGAGCAGGCGCGCGCTTCGGATCGAGGCTGGGACCGCGAGGTCATGGAGGCCGTAGTTCGCGAGGCGCTGGATGCCGAGGCCCCGGGCCTGGGTTACGAGCGCCTCGAGCTGGTGCTCGTGGACGACCAGCCCGGAGTCCACGAGGACCGGGCGCATTTCGAGGCCGTGACCGGCGGGCGGCGCACGCGCGTGGTGCTCGTGCGGAGCGACGGCGGATGGGTCGCGGAAGGAGTCGCCTGAACGTCGAGTCCCTGGTGCCTGGGTTCCGGCCCGCGCGTGGGCTCGAGTCAGAGGTCTGCGCGGACCCCGAGCTGCTGGAGGGCCTGGCCTGGGGAAGGCCGAGGCGTGGGCATCCGGAGGGTGCCGTGGGCAAGCATGTCGCCGACCTGTGCAGGACGATCGACTTTTGGGGCGGCCCCGCCCAACGGCGGGCCGACCTGCGCTTGATCGCGCTGGTGCACGACGCGTTCAAGGGCCAGGTCCAGTACACCCGGTCACGCACCGGGGACAACCACCACGCGATGCGTGCCCGCAGGTTCGCGGAGCGCTACACCGCTGACGAGCGGCTGCTGGCGACGATCGAGCTGCACGATGCGCCGTACGCGGTCTGGAAGCGCCTGCGTCGTAAGGGCGGCAGAGGAAACCACGCGCTGGCGAGGCTGCTGGCGAGGATCCCCGACCGCGACCTGTTCATGCGCTTCGTCGAGCTCGACGCCTCGACGGAGGGCAAGGACTCGGAACCGGTGAAGTGGTTCAGGGGCGAGCTGGACCGCCGCGGCGGTCCCGTGGAGGAGGGCTGAGGGTTTCACCGCAGCGGTCGCGCGTCCTGCACGGGGCCGCCGCGCGACGGCTCGGCTGAGCCGCGGCGCGGCGCTCCGCCTCGGCGAAAGGCGCCGGCGCTGGCTTTTGGTCGGTGCAGCCGGGCGACTCCCCACGTTTGGGTCCGTCGAGCGCGAGCGGCCGGCGGTCGTCCGCCAGTCCGTACGAGCCAAGCGTCGAGAACTCGATCGCGGCGTCGATCCGGTCGAGCAGCGCAGCACTGAAGCGGACTCTGAGGGAGGGGAACACGTGTTCGAAAGACTACGTTGGCCCGCGGACGGAACAGCTCATTCTCGCAAGGTCGCTCGCAGCGCATGATCGCCACGCACGCGCACGCGCACGGCACGGCTCGGGCGAGCATCGAGGCTCAGCGGCCGCGTCGGGCGCGCAGCGCACCGACACGCAGGACCGTCGAGCGCCCGGCGGGCTCTGTGTAGCGGTAGCGGTACTCGCCGGCGCGACGGCCGGGGAGGCGGAACGCGAAGTATCCGCGCGCGTTGGTGAGCACCTTGGCGACCGTGCGGAAGCGTCCGCGTGCCGTGCGGCGATGCTGGACCGTCACCGAGTGCCGCCCGCCCGGGCGGACCTGGCCCCAGAAGCGGTCGCGGGTGATCACGAACGGGTTGGGGAACGCGCGATAGCTGGGCTTGGGCTTGCGGCTGCGGAACAGCAGGCCCGACTGGAACTCCTCGAAGCGGCTCGGGCCGACGCCCTTGAGCCCGCCGTCGCTGAGGCGGAATTGGTTGAAGCCGAGCACTCGTGGGGTGCGGTAGGCGATGTGTGCCGCCTGCTGGAGGTAGCGGCTCTGCGTGCGCAGCGATACCCCCGCGAATGGGTCGGGCGGGTTGGTCTGGTAGCCGAACTCGGTGTAGAAGATCTTCGGGCGACGTTCAGCGCTTGGCTTCAGGGCTCCGACGCGTACGAGGCGGTCGATCACCTTCAGCAGGCGCCGGCCGTCGTTGATTGCGGCATCGTCGCGCTTGCGCGAGCGCAGGGTGGGGGCCAGCAGGAGCTGGTACGGGTGATGGCCGATCGCGTCGAGCGGAATCGGCGAGAAGCCCTTACAGCGGCCGCGCCGAATCGGCCGATAGCGCTTGTCGACGCACGCCATCGCGCGCAGGAAGCGCAGCGGTCGAATGCTGGCCTTCGCGCCGCGCTTGTCGACCCCGCTCGCGGCCAGTTCGCCGACCAGCGCCACCGAGTCGGCGGGATCGGCAGCCTTGATGCGTGGGTAGGATGCCTGCACGAGCGCGCGATAGAGGTGCGGGGCGACGAGGCCGCCACGGTCGCTCTGCGGCTGCAGCCAGACGCCCTGGTTGGGCTCGTTGGAGATGCCCCAGTGGTCTACCAGCGGTGCGTAGCGCGCCACCACGGCCTGTGTGAAGGCACCGAACTCCGCGGGGTCGGGCCTGAGGACCTTGTTGGGCTGCCCCGCGCCCGAGCCGGTGGCCCATAACGGCGCAGGCGTCGAGATCGAGATCATCACCCGCAGGCCGTTGCGCGCCGCGGAGGTGACCACACGGTCCAGCGGCTCCCAGCTGTAGCCGGGATCGGCCGGGTTGGCCGCGTCGAAGCCTGCCGGCTTCTGGGGCGAATCCGTCGCCGGGGCGAGCTGGTTCCAGAAGGCCGAGACGCGCAGCCGGTCCACGCCCAGCGAGGCGAACAGCGCCATGTTGCGGTCGATCTCGCCCTGGGGCGCGCCGAGCAGCAGCTCGTCGTCGATGATCGAGACCTCTGCGGCGCTGCTGGCACTCGCCGGCGCAGCCGCACCGAAGACCAGGCAGAGCGCGCCGAGCAGTCCGACCACGAGCGTCGGCAGGCGCCGGGGGGCCACAGGGGCGGATATACGGGTGGACGGTGTCATCGGATCGTGGAACGCGGGCGCGCCTGTTCAAACCGCGCCTCGCACAGAAAGTAGCGCGTGGGTGGGCGAAGTCCGCCGGACGCGGGTCGCCCGACCGAAATGCGGCCGGGCGGCCGTCGCGCTGGGCCGGCCCGCGGGTTGGGCAGCGATGGCGCGGTAGGGTGACGCTCGGTGAGCGCCGACTTCCGGCACCGAGTGCGGGTCCGCTACGGAGAGTGCGACTCCCAGGGCGTGCTCTTCAACGCCCACTACCTCGCCTTCGCGGACCTGACGCTGACCGAGCGGTGGCGGAGTGCGCTGCCAGGCGGTTACGCGGCGATGGTCGCCTCGGGGACCGACATGGTCGCCGCGGAGGCGCACGTCCGCTTCCTCGCGCCCACGCCCTTCGACGACGCGCTCGCCATCGAATTGGCGGTCACGCGGCTCGGCAGCACGGGGATGGGCAGCAGCTTCTGGATGGCCCGCGGGGAGCAGACGCTTGCCGAGGTCCACCTGCGCCACGTCTTCGTGACCGCCGCCGGTGGGGCCAAGACCCCGATCCCCGACGCCGTCCGCACCGGACTCGCGCCGTACCTGGCCCACGCCATGGTGGCGGGCAACGCGGGCTGATGGTCCACCTGCGGATCGTCGCGCCGCCCGATGCGGCCGAGCACGCGGTCGAGCTGCTCGAGGACTCGGGCTCGGTCTGCAACGTGATCATGCTCGAGCACGCCGCGCGCAAGCCCCGCGGGCACGTGATCCTCTGCGACGTCGCCCGCGAGGAGGCGAGCGTGATCATCGACGACCTGCGCGAGTTGGATATCCCCAAGTACGGGTCGATCTCGCTGGAGTACGTCGACACCCAGATCTCCGACGCGGCCGAGGCGGCGGTCGAGCACGCGCCCGGACTCGCCTCCGACGCGATCATCTGGGAGGACGTCGAGAACCGCACCGAGGAGATGACCGAGCTGTCTCTGACCTTCGTCGCGTTCATGGTGCTCGCCATGATCATCGCCGGGGTCGGGGTGATCCTCGACCAGCCGATCCTGGTCATCGGCGGGATGGTGGTCGGCCCGGAGTTCGGTCCGCTCGCCGCGCTCTCGGTGGCGCTCGTCGAGCTGCGCGGGGGCCTGGTCCGCCGGGCCGGGATGGCGCTCATCGTCGGCTTCCCGATCGGCATCGCAGTCACGGTGATCGTGACCCTCGGCCTTGACGCCACCGGTCTCATCCCCGAGTCGTTCAATCCCGCCGACAACGAGCTCACGAGCTTCGTCACCAACCCCGATGCGTTGTCGCTGTTCGTAGCGATCGTCGCCGGTACGGCCGGGGTGCTCTCGCTGACCAGCGCGAAGTCGGGCGCTCTGATCGGCGTCCTGATCTCGGTGACGACGATTCCCGCCGCCTCGGCGGTTGCTGTCTCCGCCGCGCTCGGCGACTGGGCCGACGCCTCCGGCGCCGCGATCCAGCTCGGGCTGAACCTGCTCGGGATCGTGCTCGCGGGCGTCGTCACGCTCTTCCTGCAGCGGCGCTGGTACGTCGTGCGTCGCAGGCGTCACCTCAGCGATCCCGCCCGCGAGCGCGCGGGCCTGCCGATGGGACGCAGCCGCCACCGGCGCAGGCCGCCGGGCTCGCGTGTGGGTGCCGGCACGGCGCGGAGCGAGTCCGCAGATGGTGGGACGCAGCGATGACCGTACGTCGAACCGCTGCCCGACCCCCTCGGTTGCGGCGTCGGTGACCGCGCGCATCGCGGCCTCGACGCCGAGCACGTGCTTACGCAGCGAGTCCGAGGCGTCCACTCGCAGAGCAGGCCCCATGCCTCGTCGCGCGCCGGTTGGGCCAAGCGAGCAGGGTATCGGCGCGGCGAACCGAACCTTGGCCCCAGATGGCCTTCGCTACTCTTGCCCAGCCGTCAGGGCCCCCGACCACGGCTAAATCGCGCATGGAGAAGTTCGTCATCGAAGGCGGTCAGCCGCTGGCCGGATCGCTCGTCCCGGCCGGCAACAAGAACGCGGCGCTGCCGGTGCTCGCGGCCACCCTCCTGACCGAGGAGGAGATGGTGCTGCGCAACATCCCGCGCATCCGTGACGTCGAGGCGATGATCGCGCTGCTGCGCGCCCTCGGCGCGCGGGTCGACTGGAGAGCGGAGGGCGTGGTCACCGTCTGCGCCGCCGACGTTGGCGACACCACGGTCGACCCCGACCTGGCCGAGCGCATTCGCGCCTCGTTCCTGCTCGCGGGCCCGCTGCTCGCCCGTTTCGGACGCGCCGACATTCCACTGCCCGGCGGCGACGTGATCGGCCGGCGCCGTCTCGATCCGCACCTCGATGCCTTCCGCGCGCTCGGCGCCCAGGTCGACGCGACCCGCGGGTACCACCTGGCGGCGCCCAACGGCCTGCGTACCTGTGACTTCTTCATGGACGAGCCCTCGGTGATGGCCACCGAGAACGCGCTCATGGCTGCGGCCCTGACACCAGGCTCGACCGTGATCCACAACGCGGCCTCGGAGCCACACGTCCAGGACCTCGCGCGCCTGCTGCTTCAGATGGGCGCGCGCGTGGAGGGGATCGGCTCGAACGTCCTGGTCGTTCACGGCGAGCAGCGTCTCGGCGGGGCCGACCACACGATCGGCCCCGACTACATCGAGGTCGCCAGCTTCATCGCGCTGGCCGCCTGCACCGGTGGCGAGCTGCGCATCCGCGACGTCGTTCAGGCCGACCTGCGCATGACCAAGCTGGCCTTCGAGCGGCTGGGCTGCCGGATCGAGTACCACGGAAACGACGTCGTGGTCCCACCCGCGCAGCGCCTGCGCGTCAAGGACGATGAGGGCGATGCGATCTCCAAGATCGAGGACGGCCCCTGGCCGGCCTTCCCCGCTGACCTCACGAGCATCGCGCTGGCGATGGCCACCCAGGCCGAGGGGATGGTCCTGATCTTCGAGAAGATGTTCGAGAACCGCCTGTTCTTCGTGGACAAGCTCGTCTCCATGGGCGCTCGGGTCCTGCTCTGCGATCCGCATCGCGCGGTCGTGAGCGGTCCGAGCCGGCTTCACGGCGAGCGCATGGAGAGCCCCGACATCCGCGCCGGTATGGCGCTGCTCATCGCCGCGCTCTGCGCCGAGGGCCGCTCGGAGATCGGCAACGTGCGTCAGATCGACCGCGGCTACGAGCGCATCGACGAGCGCCTGCGCCTGCTCGGCGCCCGCATCGAGCGCGTGCCTCCGCGCGGGGACGCGAACCGTGCGTTGCGCGGCGAGCAGCTCCCAGTCTAGGGAGCGCAGCCCGATCGCCCGCGGAAGGAGCGCAGCCCGATCGCCGATCGGGCGAGCACCGCACCGAGAATCTCATCGGGCGAGCACCGCAGCGAGAATCTCATGATCCACCCGATTCCACCGGGGACGCGCGACGTCCTACCCGACGAGATGGCCGAGCTGCGCGCCATCACAAGCCGTCTGCGTGCGGTCTTCGAGCATGCCGGGTACGGCGAGGTCTGGACGCCGGCGCTGGAGTACGAGGAGGTCCTGCGCATCGGCGATGAACGCGCGGCGGGCGCGGGATACCGCACCTTCGACGAGCAGGGCCGCGTGCTGGCGCTGCGCTCGGACATGACGATCCCGATCGCCAGGCTGGTCGCGACGCGCTTCGCCGAGGCGCACGCCGGCGACCCGCTGCGTCTCTTCTACGAGGGCCGCGCGTGGCGTGTCGTCGCGGACGCTACGGGCCAGCAGCGCGAGTTCCTTCAGTGCGGCATGGAGCTGATCGGGGTGCCCGGTGCCGAGGGCGAGGCCGAGGTGATCGCGCTCGCGTTGACGGCGCTCGGCGAGGCCGGGCTTGTGCGGCATCGCGTCGGGCTCGGCGACGGGGCGCTCTACCGGACACTGCTGACGGCGCTCGAGGTACCCGAGGACAGCCACGCCGACCTGCTCGAACACCTCTCCAGACGCGACCTCGCCGGTCTCGCGCGACGCGTCGATGACCTCGCGCTCGCGCGCGACGCACGCCGCCTGCTGGTAGCGCTGCCGGAGCTGCGCGGAGGCCCCGAGGTGCTCGACCGGGCGCACGGGCCCGCCGCCGGCGAGGCGCTGGAGGGGCTGCGGGTGTTGCACGCCGCACTCGAGCGACGCGGAATCTCCGACCGGGTGATCCTCGACCTCGGCCTGGTGCGCGAGCTCGGCTACTACACGGGCGCCGTGTACGAGGTCTACGACCCCGCGGTCGGCTTCGCGCTTGGCGGGGGCGGGCGCTACGACGAGCTGATCGGACGCTTCGGCGCTCCGCGGACGGCCTGCGGGGTGACGCTGGACGTCCAGCGCGTGCACATCGCCCAGACCGCTGAGGAGCGGTTGCGATGAGGGCCCAGCTGACGCTCGCCGTGCCCCGCGGAGCGCTGCTGGCGGGCTCGCTCGATCTGCTCGACGGGCTCGGGATCGACACGAGCGAGGTGCGTTCCAACGACCGCAGGCTGCTGTTCGAGGACGCGGGCATAGTCACGATGCGCCCGAGCGACGTTCCGACGTACGTCGAGCACGGCGCGGCCGATCTCGGCATCACCGGCAAGGACGTCCTGCTCGAGGCGCCCGAGCGCGACGTCTACGAGCTGCTCGACCTCGGGTTCGGGCGCTGCGCGATGATCGTCGCCGCGCGCAAAGGGGACGACGCGATGGGCGAGTCGCTGCGGCGCCTGGGCCGCGTGCGGATCGCGACCAAGTACCCAGCGATCGCCGCCGCGCACTTCGCCTCGACCGGGCGCCAGGCGGAGATCGTGGTCGTCAAGGGGTCGGTCGAGCTGGCGCCGCTGACCGGGCTGGTCGACGGCATCGTCGACCTGACCGCCACCGGGCGGACGCTGGCCGAGAACGGGCTCGAGGTCGTCGAGGAGATCGTCGACTGCACCGCGCGCCTGATCGCCAACCCGGTGGCGCACAAGCTCAAGGCAGAGGCGATCGACGCCGTCGTGCAGAGAATCCGGAGCGGGGCGTGAGGGTCAGCGAGCACGGACCAGACGTGAGCGCGACGCAACTGCGTGCGCTCTGCCCGCGGCCGGGCGACGTCGAGGCCGACGTGCGGGCGATCATCGACGAGGTTCGCCGCGGCGGCGATCGCGCGCTGCTGTCGCTGACCGAGCGCTTCGACCAAGCGCGCCTGGACGCCGGCGGCCTGCGCGTAGCGGAGGCCGACCTCGCTGCCGCGCAGGCGGCGCTCGAACCGGAGGTGCTTGTCGCGCTGCGCACCGCGATCGCCAACGTCACGCGTGTCACGCGGGCCCAGTTGTGCGACCCGCTCGCCGTCGAGCTGGCGCAGGGCCAGCGCGTCGAGATCGCCGAGGTTCCCGTGCGCCGGGCCGCCGCCTACGTCCCGGCCGGGCGCGCGCCCTATCCCTCGACGGTCGTGATGATCGCGGTCACCGCGCGCGTGGCCGGGGTGGAGCAGGTGGTCGTGTGCGCGCCGCCCGGGCCCGGCGGCGAGTCGGACCCGGTGATCCTGGGCGCCTGCTCGCTGTGCGGCATCACCGAGGTCTACCGCGTCGGAGGCGCTCAGGCCGTCGCCGCGCTGGCCTATGGCACGGAGACGATCCCGGCGGTTGAAGTGATCGCCGGTCCAGGCAGCCCGTGGGTGCAGGAGGCCAAGCGCCAGAGCTTCGGCACGGTGGGCATCGACGGCATCGCGGGGCCCAGCGAGCTCGTCGTGGTCGCCGACGGGGGGCAGGACGCCGAGCTGATCGCGCTCGACCTGCTGGCCCAGGGCGAGCATGGTGACGGTTCGTTGACGGCGCTGCTGTGCCCCGACCCGGCGCTGCTCGCCGAGGTCGGCCAACGCGTGGCCCAGCTTGCGCCGCAGCGCGGCTCGGTGGCCGACGCTGCGCTCGCACTGGTGCGCGTGCGCAGCGCCCGCAGGGGCCTCGAGCTGGCCGAGGCGATCGCCCCCGAGCACCTCGAGCTCGTTGGGCCCGAGGCCGAGGCGCTGGCCGGTGAGGTCCGCGCGGCGGGCTGCGTGTTCGTGGGCGCCGATGTGGCGACCGCCTTCGGCGACTACGTCGCGGGCTCGAACCACGTCCTGCCCACCGGCGGCGCCGCGCGCTTTCAGTCGGCGCTCTCGGCCGCCACCTTCCGGCGCCGGATGGCGCGCGTATCCTTTGCGCCGGGTGCCGCAGCGCGCCTGGCTCCCGCCGGCGCCGTGATCGCGCGCGCCGAGGGGTTCCCCGTCCACGCCGAGTCGATGGAGCGACGCGCGTGAGCCGCAGCTCTGACATCCAGCGCACCACCAACGAGACCGACATCCGCCTCTCACTCGTTCTCGAAGGCGACGGGGCCGGAGAGCGCCGCAGCGGCGTCGGGTTCTTCGACCACCTGCTCGACGCGCTCGCGCGCCACGGGCGGCTCGGCCTCGATCTCGCGGTGCAGGGAGACCTCCAGACCGGCCCGCACCACACAGTCGAGGACACCGGCATCGCGCTCGGGCAGGCGCTCGATCAGGCGCTCGGCGATCGGTCGGGCATCCGCCGCTACGGCCACGCGGTCGTGCCTATGGACGAGGCGCGCGCCGCGTGCTCGATCGACCTCTCCGGACGTCCGTTGCTCTGCTTCGAGGGCGAGCTCCCGGCGGGCGCGGTCGCCGACTTCGACGCCGACCTGCTCGAGGAGTTCATGCGTGCGATCGCGAGCGCCACGCGGATGACGGTCCACCTCGAGCTGCTGCGCGGTACCAACGCCCATCACGTGATCGAGGCGGCGTTCAAGGCGTTTGCGCGCGCTTTGCGCGAGGCCGTCTCGATCGATCCGACCGAGCAGGGCGTGCCATCGACCAAGGGTCTGCTGTGAACGTGGAAGAGGACCCGCGCGCACCCGGCCGAGCCGGACGCTTGCGGCTTGCCGTCCTCGACTACGGCATGGGCAACCTGCGCTCGGTCGAGAAGGCCCTCGAGCACGTCGGGGCGGCCGCGGAGATCACCCGCGACCACGCGCGTGCGCGCGCCGCCGACGGAATAGTGCTGCCCGGCGTCGGCGCGATGCCAAAGGCCATGACCGCGGTGCGCTCGCTCGGCCTCGACGACCTGTTGCGTGAGCGGCGCGACGCGGGCGTGCCGATCATCGGCGTCTGCATGGGCATGCAGCTGCTGTTTCAGAGCACGACCGAGCTTGGCGGCTCAGAGGGGATCGGCCTGCTGGAGGGCCCAGTGGAGCGCCTCGAGGCAGAGGGCCTGAAGATCCCCCACATCGGATGGAGCCCGGTCTCCTGGCGGCGCCCTTCGGAGCTGACGGCGGGCCTGGCGGACCCGTGCGCCTTCTACCACGTGCATTCCTTCGCGCCGGTGCCCGAGCGCGAGGCGGACGTGCTCGGCACGGCGGTCCACGGGCACGAGTTCGCCAGCGTGGTCGCCCGGCCGCCGGTCTACGGTGCGCAGTTCCACCCCGAGAAGAGCGGACCCGACGGGCTCGCGCTGCTCGCGAACTTCGCCGGGCTCTGCGTCGGCGCCGCGGCGTGATCCTCTTACCGGCGATCGACATCCGCGACGGCCACGCGGTCCGGCTGCGCCAGGGCCGCTTCGAGGACGAGACCGTCTACGCCGACGATCCGCTCGCGGCGGCGCGCTCCTTTGTCGAGGCGGGCGCGCGCCAGCTGCACGTCGTCGACCTCGACGGGGCCCGCGAGGGCGAACCGGCGAACCTCCACCACCTTGAGCGGATCGCCGGCGAGCTCGAGGTGCCGGTCCAGTACGGCGGCGGGCTGCGCTCGCTGCTCTCGATTCGCAGGGCGCTGGCGGCCGGCGCCCAGCGCGTCGTGCTCGGCACGGCGGCGTACTCGGACGCGGAGTTCCTCGACGAGGCGCTGCGTACGTGGTCACCGCGCGTCCTGGTCGGCGTCGACGTGCGTGGGGGGAGGGTCTCGGTCTCGGGCTGGACGCGCTCGACGCAGATGCTCCCCGAGGAGCTGATCGTGCGCCTGCGGGCTCAGGGCGCTTCGCGCTTCATCTACACCAATGCCGACAAGGACGGGATGCTCGAGGGTGTCGACCTCGATGAGGTGCGGCGCATCTCGGACGCCGTGCGCGGGCGCTTCATCCTCTCGGGCGGGATCGGCTCGGTCGAGGACCTGCGCGCGGTACGCAACCTGCGCCTGCTCAACCTCGCCGGGGTCATCTGCGGCAAGGCCCTCTACGAGGGCCGCTCCACCGTCGCCGAGGGGCAGGCGGCGCTTGACCAGCGATCGGAGGCCGGGCGCAGCCCGGCCGTTCACGCGAGGCAGGGTGCCGAGAGTCCGTCTCAGAATGTGGGGCTGGATTCCCCTCGGAGCCAATCCTCCGGGCTGGATGCCCCGCGGAGCCAGTCTGACGCGGGTGATCGATGCTCAAGCGAGTGATCCCCTGTCTCGACGTCGACAAGGGCCGCGTGGTCAAGGGCACGAACTTCGTCGACATCCGCGACGCCGGTGACCCGGTCGAGCTCGCCGCGCGTTACCAGGACGAGGGAGCCGACGAGATCGTCTTCCTCGACATCACCGCCTCACACGAGCGCCGCGAGGCCGTCGCCGCGCTGGCGCGGCGCTGCGCCGACGAGGTCTTCATCCCGTTCACGATCGGGGGTGGCATCGGCTCGGTCGCCGACGCCCAGGCCGTGCTCGATGCCGGCTCGGACAAGGTCTCGGTCAACTCGGCGGCGGTGGCGCGGCCCGAGCTGCTCGGCGAGCTCGCCGAGGTCTTCGGCGCCCAGTGCGTGGTGCTGGCGGTCGATGCGCGGCGCCGGCCTGGGACCGAGCCGCCCGAGTGGGAGGTCGTCGTCCAGGGCGGGCGCACCGAGACGGGCCGCGAGGCCGTCGACTGGGCACGGGAGGCCGTCGGGCGTGGGGCGGGGGAGATCCTGCTCACGAGCATGGACCGCGATGGCACCGAGGACGGCTACGAGCTCGAGCTCACGCGCGCGGTCGCCGACGCGGTCGACGTGCCGGTGATCGCCTCCGGCGGCGCCGGCACCCTGGATCACCTCGTCGAGGCGGTGGACCAGGGTGGGGCGGACGCCGTGCTGTGCGCGTCGATCTTCCACTACGGCCGGTACACGGTGGGCGAGGCCAAGGCGCGCATGCGCGGCGCCGGCATCCCGGTACGGAGCTGACGGCGCGCCGGACGCCACACTGTCGGAGTGCGCGTCGGCCACTCACAGCTGAGGGAGCGGCTGCGCGCCCTGCCGCGCCTCGGGCGGCTCCTGCCGGTGCTGGAGGACCTGCCCGCGATCTACCTGGTCGGCGGCGCCGTGCGGGACCTGATGCGCGGCGAGCGGGGGATCGACCTCGACCTCGCGATAGAGGGCGACGCGGACCACGCCGCCCAGGAGCTGGCGCGCAGGCTCGGTGGTCGCGCCGTCTTTCACGAACGCTTCGGAACCGCGACCGTGACCGCCGGCGACCTGACGCTCGATCTCGCCCGGATGCGCCGGGAGCATTACGAGCGACCGGGCGCTCTGCCCGTGGTCACCCCAGCGCCGCTCCACGTCGATCTCGCGCGGCGCGACTTCGCGATCAACGCCATGGCGGTCGGACTGTCGGGCGATACGCTGGGGTGGCTGCACGATCCGCTCGGGGGGATGGAGGACCTGGAGCGAGGGGTCGTGAGGGTGCTCCACGAGCGAAGCTTCATCGACGACCCGACGCGCCTGCTGCGTGCGGTGCGCTACGAGACCCGGCTCGACTTCGCACTCGAGGCAGGCACCGAGCGGCTCGCGCGCGAGGCCGCGCAGGCGGGTGCGCTGGCCACCGTCTCCGGCGCTCGCGTGCGCGACGGGCTGCTCGACCTGCTGGCCGAGGAAGAGGCGCCTCGCGCGGTCGCGCGGCTCGCCGCGCTCGGCCTCGACCGCGCGCTGCACCCAGCGCTCGCGGGCGACGCCGAGCTGGTGGCCGGTGCCGAGCTCGGCGCGATCGAAACGGGCGCCGATCGGGCGCTGGCCGGCCTGGCGGCGCTGATCGCATCCGACCCGGACGCACTTACGCCGTTCCTCGACCGTCTGGCGTTGCCCGCACCGCGTCACAGCGCGGTGGCGCGTGCGGCGGAGGACGCCGCGACGATCGCGCGCCGGCTGCGCTCGCGACCAGCGCGGCCGTCGGAGCTCTACGTGCTGCTGCGCGACGAACCGCCGGAGGCGCTGGCGCTCGCGCTGGCGCTCGGAGCTCCGCCCGCGCCGATCATGGACTGGACGTCGCGGCTGGGCCACGTGACCCTCACGATCACCGGCGACGATCTCGTCGCGGCGGGCTTCGAGCCCTCGCCGGCCTTCGGTCGGGCGCTTGAGGAGGCATTCCGGCGCAAGCTCGATGGGGAGGTCGAGGACCGAGGCGCCGAGCTGTGCGCCGCGCTCGAAGTGCTGCGCGAGGGCGAAGCGTGAGCGCCGCCTGCGGGCGCACGATCGACGTCGACCTGCCGGGCGCCCGCGTCGCCTTCTCGACTCGGCGCGACGGCGTCAGCGCGGGTCCCTATGCCTCGCTCAACCTCGGCGCACTCACCGACGACGACCCCGCGCGCGTGCGTCGCAACCGCGAGCTGCTCGCGGGCGACGCCGGCCTGGACACCGGCGCGATCGTCATGGGCTGGCAGGTCCACGGGACCGAGATCGCCACGTGGGACCGACCGCCGCCGGCCGGCCGGGGCGGATACGCGAGCCCGGGAGCCGAGCTCGACCAGGTAGACGGGCACACCACGGCCGCGACCGGCCTCGGCCTCCTGGTGCTTGTCGCCGACTGCCTGCCGGTCGCGCTCGCGAGCGGCGGGCGCGTGGCGATGCTCCACGCCGGCTGGCGTGGCCTCGCAGGCGGGATCCTCGCACGCGGCGTCGCGGCCTTCGACGAGCCGCCGGCCGCGGCGATCGGGCCGGGGATCGGGCGCTGCTGCTACGAGGTCGGCCCCGAGGTGCTCGCGGCCTTCGGTGCCCTGGAGGGGGTCGCCGACGGGCGCATGCTCGACCTGCGTGCCGCAGCCGAGGCGAAGCTGCGCGCGGCCGGCGTCGAGCGGATCGAGCACGTCGACCTCTGCACCGCCTGCCGGCCCGACCTCTTCTTCTCACACCGCCGCGACGACGGCGTCACCGGCCGCCAGGGAGGGCTCGCGTGGCTGACGGGCTGAGGGGGTCATTCACGGGGCTCGACCCTGAACGAGTGCGCGCGAACCTCGGGCGGGTGCGCGAGCGAATCGCGGGGGCCGGCGGGGACCCGCGGGCGGTCGAGATCTGTGTCGCGGTGAAGTACGTCCCGCCCGGCGAGCTGCCCGCGCTCGCCGAGGCGGGGATCGAGCTGGTCGGCGAGAACCGCGCCCAGGACCTGCTCGCCAAGCGGTCCGAGCACGGCGAGCTTTTCGACTGGGACTTCTTCGGCGCGCTGCAGAGCCGCAAGGTGCGTGATATCGCACCGGCGGTGCGCCTGATTCACTCGGTGGCCTCCGACTCGGCGCTGGCCCAGCTCGCCAAGCACGGCGCGCGCGAGGTGCTCGTGCAGGTCAACGTCGCCTGCGAAGAGGGCAAGGCCGGCATCGCCCCGGCCGAGCTGGGCGACTTCATCGCGCGCTGCCCGGTCCCCGTCGGCGGCCTGATGACGATGCCGCCGTTCACCGAGCACGCCGAGGACAGCCGCCGCCACTTCGCCCGCCTCGCCGAGCTCGCCGCCGACCACGGGCTCGCCCGCCTGTCGATGGGCACGACCCAGGACTTCGAGGTCGCCGTCGCGGAGGGCGCGACGATCGTGCGCATCGGCTCGGCGCTGTACACGTGACAGGCGCGACTTCCGTGTGGGAGGCGGTATGACTCTTACGGCGGGTCCGCCATGAACTCCGCGATCGCGCGCGAGAGCTGGACCCCGCGCCACGCGAGGGGGGACTGGCCCTCATCCTCGACGAGCAGCCGTGAGCGGGGCAGCCGGCGGTCGTACTCGCGCGCCACCGCGAGCGGATGCTCCGCATCGGCTTCGTCGCGGCTGGCGATCACGAGCACCGGTACGTCGAGCCCGTCGAGCCCGTCGAGCCCGTCGAGCCCGTCGAGGCCGTCGAACGCGCATGAGCAGGGCACGACGCGCAGCGCGTCGGCGACCGCGCCCGGGTGCTCGTGGCGCTCCAGGCGCTGGCGCACCGCCAGGACCGCGGGGTCGCGGTAGCGCTCCGGGATCTCGAGCACGCCCGAGCGTTGCACGAAGGCGTCGATGTCGCCGGCTTCGAGCGCGTCGGCGAGCAGCGGCCACGCGCCCGGCTCGCTGCGGGGGGCCCCCTCGTAGGCGGGGGTGATCTGCACCAGCGCCGTGACGCGGTCGGGCTCGGCGAGCGCGAACGCCATCGCGGTCGCGGCGCCCATCGAGCTGCCGACCAGTACCGGCCGCTCGATTCCCAGCTCGCCGATCACCGCCCGCAGGTCGGCGACCAGGTCCGCGTACTCGTAGCCGCCGCGCTCCGGGGCAGGCGAGGACTCCCCGTGCCCGCGGGCGTCGTAGCCCACGGTCCGGTGGCCCGAGCGCGCGAGCATGCGCGAGCCCTGCACGACGTAGCGCCGCGTCGCGGTCAGTCCATGCAGGAGCACGATCGGCGCACCCTCGCCCTCGGCCGACCCCTCGAGGCGCACGCCCGGGGCGGGGGAGAAGGTGAAGTCGACGGGGCGGCCACCCATGTTCAGCAGCGTTCGTACCCGATAACGTCCCTACAAGGGATTCCGGTCTCCCTCGCGAAAAGCACCCCCGATGGCGATCAGCGATACATGGCACCGTGCGCGCGTGTACTTCGGCCTCGCCGAGGACGAGGAAGTTCGCCGCTACGAGGCGGTCCCGGACCCCGAGCCCGAGGCCGAGGCCGAGCCCGAGCAGGAGATGGAGGGTCGCTACCGCGATCGTCCCAACGTCCGCCGCCTGCAGCGTCGGCGCCGTGACGAGTTCGATGACATCTTCGCCGACGACTCCCCGCGCAATGGCGGCCGCGAGACGCGCGTGCTGCGCCCCGTCACCTCCGGCAACGGCACCGGCTCGGACCTTCAGGTCCACCTCGTCGTGCCCAAGAGCTTCAACGACGCCCAGCAGATCGCCGACCAGTTCAAGGGCTCGATCCCGGTCATCCTCAACCTGCAGCAGACCGACGCCGATCTTGCCAAGCGGCTGATCGACTTCTCCTCGGGTCTCACCTACGCACTCGACGGGGGCATGCAGCGGATCGCCGACAAGGTCTTCCTGCTGACGCCGCGCAACGTCGATGTCTCTGCGGAGGATCGGGCGCGCCTCGTCGAAAAAGGCTTCTTCAACCAGTCCTGAGGCGCGAGAGGCGAGCAGGTCGGGGGATGCAGGGAGCGTCGCCTGGCCTGCCAGGCGAGCGACCGAAGACCCCGAGATGCGACGCCTATCGCGTCTCAGGACGACCGCCGCGCTCGCGCGACGCTCGTTAGAGTGCGGCGCCGCATGAGGATCGGGTTCATCGGCGCCGGCAGCATGGCTTCGGCCCTGGCGCGCGGGCTCGGCGAGCCGGCGCTCGTCTACGACCCGGACCGCGACCGCTCGGAGGCCCTGGCCGAGGAGATCGAGGGCGAGGTCGCCGACTCCAACGCAGCGCTCGCCGCCGGCAGCGAAGTGATCGTGCTCTGCCATAAGCCGGCCAAGCTCGACGAGGTCGCCGCCGAGGTGTCCGGGGCCGCGTCCGCAGTCGCTTCGATCGTCGCCGCCACGCCGATCGCGGACCTCGAGGCCGCCTATCCAGGCACCCCGGTCTACCGGTTCATGCCGAGCATCCCGGTCGAGGTCGGGCGCGGCGTGCTCTGCTACGCGGCCGGCACACATGCCGTCGAGGGTCCGGTCGACGAGGTGTTGGCCCTGTTCGGGCGCAGCGGCGCCGTGCTGGCGCTCGACGAAGCGCTGTTCGAGCCGGCGATGGCGCTGATGAGCTGCGGCCCGGCCTTCCTGGCGCTCGTCGTCGAGGCGCTGGCCGACGCCGGTGCGCGCCACGGCCTCGACAAGCGGGAGGCAACGCGCATGGTCGTCGAGACGATGGCCGGCAGCGCCGCCTGGCTCGACGCCAACGATCTCGCCGCCGATGAGCTGCGCCGGCGCGTGGCGACGCCCGGCGGGCTGACCGAGCGTGGGCTCGAGGTGCTCGAGCAGACGGGTCTGCGCGAGTCCCTGCACGCTGCGGTCGACCTCGTGGTCGAGACTTCGGCGGCGCGATGAGCCCGCTGCTGGCCATCTCGCGCGCCGACGTCGCCGCCTACGTCGACACGCTCGTGCTCGTCTACGTCGTCCTGATCTTCATCCAGGTGATCGTGAGCTTCGTCCCGCGGATGCCCTACAACCGCTTCCTGAGCGCCTTCCTCGGCTTCGTCGGCGACGTCGTCAACCCGTACCTGAACATCTTCCGCCGCGTGCTGCCGACGGTCAAGCTCGGCCCCGGCGCGCTCGACCTGAGCCCGATGATCGGCACGTTCGTCCTGCTGATCGTCGGCGGCATCGTGGCCGGGCTCATCCGCGGCTAGTGCTCTCCGCGTCACTCGTGACAGGGCGCCGGGGGGGCTGGGCGCGCGCGGGCGCGGCACTGGCGCTGGTGCTCGCGCTCGATCAGGCGAGCAAGCAGCTCGCCGTGACGGCGATCGAGCGGGGCCAGAGCAGCGACGTGTTCTTCGGCCTCGAGCTGACCAACACCCGCAACACCGGAGTCGCGTTCGGCTTCCTGCAGGGGCGGGGGGTCATCGTCGCGACGTTGATTGCGGTCGCGCTGCTGGCGCTGCTGATCTACTTCGCGCTCCACGCCGCCCGCCCGCTGTTGTGGCTGCCGGTCGGGATGCTGCTCGGCGGCGCGATCGGCAACCTTGTCGACCGCGTCCGTGAGGGTGCGGTGGTCGACTTCATCGACCCGAGCTTCTGGCCGGCCTTCAACCTCGCCGACGCGTCGATCGTGCTCGGTGTGTTGATCCTGCTCTACTCGATGGAGCGGCCCGCGGACGCTGCATGAGCGCGCGCGTCGGCCCCGGCGAGGAGGGGATGCGCCTGGATGCGGCGCTGGTCGCGCTGGCGGGGCTGCACTCGCGCACGGCCGCACAGCGCCTGCTCGCCGCCGGACGCGTCACCATCGATGGCCGGGCGCGGTCGAAGTCGCACCGCGTTGCCGCGGGCGAGCTGATCGAGCTCGCGCCCGAGCCCGCCGCGCCCGAGGCGCCACGGGCACGCTTCGAGGTCGTCTGGGAGGACGCGGACCTGCTCGTGATCGACAAGCCCGCCGGCGTGGTAGTCCATCCGGGTGCGGGCAATCGGCACGGCACGCTGGCCCAGGCGCTCGCCGGGCGGGCGGTGGGAGGCCCCGACCCGCAGCGGGCGGGGATCGTCCACCGCCTCGACCGCGACACGTCCGGCCTGATGGTGGTCGCCGCCTCCGAGTCCGCGTACGCCGAGCTGATCGGGATGGTCGCTGCGCGCGAGCTCGAGCGCTCCTACCTGGCGCTGGTCGAGGGCCATCCCGACGCGCGGAGTGCGACGATCGAGGCTCCGCTGGGCCGCGACCGTGCCCAGCGTACGCGCATGTCGGTGAGAACCGACCGCCCGCGCTCGGCCGTGACCCACTTCGAGCTGGTCGAGCGCCTGCCGCGGACGGCGCTGCTCGACGTGCGGCTCGAGACCGGACGTACGCATCAGATCCGCGCGCACCTGGCGGCGATCGACCACCCCGTCTGCGGCGACGAGCGCTACGGTGGGTGCGCGAGCGGCCGCCGGCTGGGGCTTGCGCGCCAGTTTCTGCACAGCGACCGGCTCGCGTTCAGGCACCCGATCTCGCGGGAGCATCTCGTGTGCGAGTCCAAACCACCCGCCGACCTGCTTCGAGCACTCGAGGCGGCGAGACGGGAGCCAGTCTCCGAAGGGCCAGACGGAGGCTGACTGCCGAGTCGAGGCGGCATCTGCCGCGTCGTGTCACGTCCGGGCCGAGAACCCCCACGGGGCGCTGCTCGTGGTCGCGGCCTGCCCTATCCTCTGCGTCCGGCATCGACCGAACCCCGCCCCGGCGGCGCGGCCCTGCCCGAACGCTCCAAGAGCCTCGGGTCCCGCGTGGCGACCGGCGCGGTGGCAACCGACACACCACAAGGGAGCAACCGTTGGCTGAAGTGACACTCAAGCAGCTGCTGGAGGCCGGCGTTCACTTCGGTCATCAGACGCGCCGCTGGAACCCGAAGATGCGCCGCTTCATCTTCGGCGAGCGCAGCGGCATCCACATCATCGACCTGCAGAAGACCGACCGCCTGCTCAAGAACGCCCAGGACTTCGCGTCCAACGTGGCCGGGAGACGTGGAACGTTCATGTCCGTTGGCACCAAGAAGCAGGCGCGCGACACGATCGCCGAGGCCGCGTCCGCATCGGGTATGCCCTACATCCACCAGCGCTGGCTCGGCGGCCTGCTGACCAACTTCCAGACGATCAGCAAGCGAATCAAGCGTCTCCACGAGCTGACCGAGTGGACCGAGAACGGGACCATGGAGCTGCTGCCCACGCGCGAGCGCATCACCGCCATCAAGGAGCGCGACAAGCTCGAGTTCAACCTCGGCGGCGTGCGCGACCTGCAGCGCCCGCCCGACGCGATGTTCGTCGTCGACCTGAAGACCGAGACGATCGCCGTGCGCGAGGCCCAGCGCCTCGGCATCCCGATCATCGGCCTGGTCGACACCAACTGCGATCCGGGGCCTGTCGACTTTGTGATCCCCGGCAACGACGATGCCATCCGCTCCTGCAAGGTCATAGTCGACGCGATCGCGGGAGTGGTCGGCGACGAGCACCGTCGCTTCCGCGCCGAGGAGGAGGCCGCGCGGCGCGAGGCGGAGGAGTCCGCACGTCGCGAGGCCGAGGCACAGGCCGCGCGCGAGGCAGAGGAGGCCGCACGGCGCGAGGTCGAGG
>JBPCPD010000208.1:0-4533 GCA_050999535.1 Thermoleophilaceae bacterium | reverse complement strand
GGCGATGAATCTCCGGAAGTTGAAGCTCGGGGGGTTGGAGGAGCGCAAGCGCCGCGGGGAGATGGCGGGCGAGAAGGGAGAGGCCGGGGATGTGGCTGGGGGCTCGCAGATCCGCTCCTACGTGCTGCACCCCTACACGCTGGTCAAGGACCACCGCACCGGCGTCGAGGTCGGCAACGCCCAGGGAGTGCTCGACGGCGACCTCGACGAGCTCGTGCGATCGGAGCTGCTGCGTCGCTCGGGCGCGCGATGAGCGTCTCGCGCCGGGCCGGTCGGTGCGCCGGCACGCCGAGCGGCGGTCACTAGCCTCTGAGCGAATGGAAGGCGAGCGCAGCCAGAGCCGCTTCCCCGAGCGGCGCGGTCCCCAGTCGCCGCGGCGCGGCGGCCGCGAGGAGCGCCCGCCCAACTGGCGCGTCGACCCCGCGCCCGACGGTCGCGGCGCCCCGCCCGAGAAGCCGCCGATGCTGCCGTTCTCGCTGCGGCGCTTCGCGCTCATCCTCGCGGTCCTGCTGCTTGCCAACTACCTCTTCGTCGCGATCTTCGCGCCCGCCGAGGAGCGCAAGGCGATCCCCTACACGCCGGGCTTCGTCACGCAGATCGAGCGCGGCAACGTCAAGGAGATCTCCGCGACCGGGGACACCGTCAAGGGCGAGTTCGAGAACGAGGTCGACGGCGACGACCTGTTCGAGACCGAGGTCCCCACCTTCGCCGACAACGAGGAGCTCTCGCGGCTGCTCCAGGCCAAGGACGTCGTCGTCAACGCCGAGCCGCCCGACGAGCGCTCGCTGTTGCAGACGCTGCTGTTCAGCTTCGGCCCGACGCTGCTGATCGTCGCCCTGTTCGTCTTCCTCTTCCGTCGCGCCGCCAAGCAGGCCGGCGGCGGGGGGATGCTCGGCCAGTTCGGCAAGTCGAGCGCGCGGCGCGCGGTCGCCACCGAGCAGCGCGTGACGTTCAACGACGTCGCGGGCATCGACGAGGTCAAGCGCGAGCTGACCGAGATCGTCGGCTTCCTCGAGGACCCTGATCGCTTCCGCCGCCTCGGCGCTCGGATGCCCCGCGGCGTGCTGCTCTCGGGCCCGCCGGGGACCGGCAAGACGCTGCTCGCCAAGGCCGTCGCGGGCGAGGCGGGCGTGCCGTTCTTCTCGATCGCCGCGTCGGAGTTCATCGAGGCGATCGTCGGCGTCGGCGCCTCGCGCGTGCGCGACCTCTTCTCCCAGGCCAAGGAGGCCGCGCCGGCGATCATCTTCGTCGACGAGCTCGACGCGATCGGCCGCGCGCGCGGCGGTGGCGGTGGCTTTGGCGGCGGCGGCCACGACGAGCGCGAGCAGACGCTCAACCAGATCCTCACCGAGATGGATGGCTTCGAGACCGAAGACGGCGTCGTCGTGCTCGCGGCGACCAACCGGCCCGAGATCCTCGACCCGGCGCTGCTGCGCCCCGGGCGCTTCGATCGTCGCGTCGCCGTGCAGGCGCCCGACAGGCCCGGGCGGCGGATGATCCTCGAGGTCCACACGCGCTCGGTCCCGCTCGCCGACGGCGTCGACCTCGAGGCGATCGCGGCGACCACGCCGGGGATGGTCGGCGCCGACCTCGCGAACGTGGTCAACGAGGCGGCGCTGATCGCGGCGATCCGCGACCGCACACAGGTCGAGCCGGGAGACTTCGCCGATGCGATCGAGAAGATCGTGCTCGGTGCCGAGCGCAAGGTTGTGCAGTCTGAGGATGACCGCCGCCGCATCGCCTATCACGAGGGCGGACACGCGATCGTCGGCATGCTCACGCCGAGCGCGGACCCCGTGCGCAAGGTGTCGATCATCCCGCGGGGGATGTCGCTCGGCGTGACCGTCTCCGCGCCCGAGGCCGACCGCTTCAACTACGACGAGCGCTACCTGCGCGGCCAGATCAGGGTCGCCTGCGGCGGCCGGGTCGCCGAGGAGCTCGTCTTCGGCGAGGTTACGACCGGCGCCGAGTCGGACATCCAGCAGGTCACCCAGATCGCGCGCGGAATGGTGGTGCGCTGGGGAATGAGCGAGGCGATCGGCTTCGTAGCGGTCGCGCCGGCGGACGGGCGCGGGCCGCTGCTGCCCGGCGCGAGCGAGGTCTCGGAGGCGACGCAGGAGCTGGTCGACTCCGAGGTGCGGCGGATCGTCGACGAGGCGCAGGCGGAGGTGCGCTCGCTGCTCGGCCGTCCGCGCGACAAGCTCGACGCGCTCGCCGCGGCGCTGCTCGAGGCCGAGACGCTCGACGAGGCCGACGCCTACCGCGCTGCCGGGATCGAGCGCAGCGAGTCCGCCGAGGCGGCGCGCCCGGGGCCAGAGGCGCCCGAGCCCGGCACGCCGGGTCCGGAGGGCGGGGACGTGCCCGAGGTCCCCGCCGGGGCCGCCCCGGCCTAGGCATCAAGGCACCATTTATCATGGTGCGTACATGCGCACGACGGTCACGCTCGAGGCGGACACCGAGGCGCTGCTCAAGCGGCTCATGCGCGAGCGCGACCTCTCGTTCAAGCAGGCGATCAACGAGGCTGTCCGGCGTGGGCTGACCTCGCCCCAGGGCGAGCGCGAGCGGTTTCGGACACGCACCTACGACATGGGAGTGAAGCCGGGCGTCAACCTCGACAAGGCGCTGCGGCTGGCCGGCGAGCTCGAGGACGCGGAGATCGTTCGCAAGCTCAGGCTGGGCAAGTAAACCCTTGCACGTAGTCGACGCGAACGTCCTGCTCTACGCGGTAGATGAGAGTTCGACCCACCACGCTGCCGCCTCGGCGTGGCTCGACGAGGCGCTCGCGGGACACGAGACCGTCGCACTCTGCTGGATCGTGATCGTTGCGTTCCTCCGGATCAGCACCCAGGCCGCGCTGTTCGACCGGCCGCTGCCTGCCGAGGAGGCGGTTGACACCGTTGTGGGATGGCTCGGACGCCCGACGGTCGCGATGCTCGAGCCGACGCCACGCCACCTGATGACGATCCGTGGCCTGCTGAGCGAGGTCGGGACCGCCGGCAACCCCGTCAACGACGCCCACATCGCCCCGATGGCGATCGAGCACGGCGCCGAGGTCGTCTCCTTCGACCGCGACTTCGCCCGCTTCGAGGGCCTGCGGTGGCGCCTGCCAGGATGAGCTTCGACCTGCACGAGGTGGTCGCCCGCGCCCTGAGCGAGGACCTCGGAGCGGGCGACCTCACGACCGCCGCGGTCGTGCCGGTCGACGCCCGCGCGCGGGCTCGAATCGAGCAGCGCGCGCCGGGCGTCCTGTCGGGGATGGAGGTCGCGCGCGAGACGTTTCGCCAGCTCGACCCGTCGCTGCGCTTCGAGGTCCTGGCCGAGGAGGGAGCCTGGCGCGAGGGCGGCGGGGTCGCGACGATCGAGGGCCCGGCCGCGGCGATCCTTTCCGGCGAACGCACCGCGCTGAACTTCCTCGGCCGCCTGTCCGGCGTCGCGACGATGACCGCGCGCTACGTGCGCGCGATCGAGGGCACGGGGGCCCGCATCCTCGACACCCGCAAGACGACGCCGGGACTGCGAGCGCTCGAGAAGCGCGCCGTCGGACACGGCGGCGGCGCCTCGCACCGCGCCGGGCTGTACGACGCGATCCTCGTCAAGGAGAACCACGCGCTGCTCGCCGGGGGCGTCGGACCGGCGGCACGCGCCGCGGCCGCCAGCCGCGGCGTCGCCGACTGGGTCGAGGTCGAGGTCGAGAGCCTCGCCGAGCTCGAGGAGGTGCTCGCCGCGGGCGCAGACCGAGTGCTGCGCGACAACATGGATCCCGGCGACCTGCGCGCCGCCGTCGAGCGGGCGCAGGGCAGCGGAGCGACCCTCGAGGCGTCGGGTGGCGTAGCGCTCGAGGGCGTGCGCGCGGTCGCCGAGACGGGGGTCGACTTCGTCCGCGTCGGCGCGCTGACGCACTCGGCGCCGGCGCTGGACTTGTCGCTGCTTCTAGATCTCGCGTAAGGAGTCTTGGCAGCGTCGATGCAGCGCGAAGTGTCACACGAGTCGTAGTGGGCGCCGAGCCGGCTTCGAGGCCGCGGTAGACTTCGAGTACGTCCGCGGAGCTTCGCCGCGGGCTTCATTTCGACACCGAAAGAGGTGCGAAACATGCCGGTACAGACCACGCCCCCGGCGGGGCCCGTCGCCGCACCCCTGGTGCTGGAGGACATCCCCGCGCTCAAGCGCGAGGTGCGCGCGCTCGCCGCCGAGCGCGGCGCGGTGATCCTGGCGCACCACTACCAGGTGCCCGAGATCCAAGAAGTCGTGGAGTTCGTCGGGGACTCGCTCGGGCTCTCGCGCCAGGCCGCGGCCGCCGGTGGCGACGTGATCGCCTTCTGCGGCGTGCACTTCATGGCCGAGACCGCCTCGATCCTCTCTCCGCACAAGACCGTGCTGCTGCCCGACCTGGAAGCGGGCTGCTCGCTGGCCGACTCGATCACCGCCGATGAGCTGCGCGCCTGGAAGGCCCAGCACCCCGGCGCGGTGGTGGTCATGTACGTGAACACGACCGCCGAGGTCAAGGCCGAGACCGACTACTGCTGCACCTCGTCC
>JBPCPD010000150.1:0-3057 GCA_050999535.1 Thermoleophilaceae bacterium | reverse complement strand
CCACCCCCCTCGTGTTCGTGGTGTTCGGCCTGCGAAAACACCCTCTCCCACACCCCCCCCGCTTCCCCCCCCCCAACCGCCCCCGCGTCCGCGCCGCTGGCGCCGACGCAGACGACCTCGATCTCTTCACGGCCGTGCGCGGCGTCGAGGATCGCCTGGAGGTTCGTGCCCTCCCCGGAGACGAGCACGGCGATACGCAGCGCCATCGCCTGGGGCAACTCAGGCTGCGGCCCGAACGGGCACCTGGAGCACCGGGTAGGCCCCGCCGGTGGTGGCGATCACGCCCTGGGCGATCAGCTCGTCGACGCGCTCGAGAATCTGCTTCCGGCGCAGGTGCGACGAAGTCGCGTAGGCGGGCAGGCCGTCGTAGGAGTTGCGCTCGATCTTCTTCGTGCGCGCGCCGTGGAGGATCTCGACACAGGTGGTGCGCCCGACCGCGGGCTGGGCGCCCCGTGCGACCGCGAGGATGGCGCCATCGAGGTCGGCGACCTGCTCCGCCGGCGGGGGCGGCAGCGCGGGCACGAGCCCGCCGGTGCAGACGTCACAGCACGCCGCGGCGCCGTCGCTCGCGCCCGCGTCCGGGGCCGGCGCGTCCGCGCTGTCGCCGAAGTGGGCCAGGATCGTGCGGCGCCGGCAGTCGAGGCTCTCGACGTAGGCCCAGATCTCGCGGTACTGGCGCCAGCGCGCCCGCGCGCCGTCCTCGACCGAGGACCGGCAGGCAGCCGCGGCGCGGGCGTCGAAGGGCGCGACCAGACGTCCGGCGACGCGGTCCGGCGAGGACGGCGTCGGGGCGATCACCTTCGCCCGCGCGAGGTGGCCGAGCAGGGCGCGCAGGCGGTCCGACCCGCCACCGAGCGCGCGGCCGAGCTCGGGGGCCTCGACCGCGTAGCGGCCCTGCTCGTCGGCTTCCGTGCGCAGGCGCGCGTACAGCTTCCCGGGCAGGTCGGCATCGAGCTCGTCGCGCTTGATGAAGTGCACGTGCAGGGCCTTGTCGCGATTCTCGGCCAGCAGCAGCGCGCGGGCGGGCTCTCCGTCACGGCCGCCGCGGCCGGCTTCCTGGTAGTAGGCCTCGAGCGACGAGGGCGCGCTCGCGTGGACGACGGTGCGCACGTTGGGCTTGTCGACGCCCATGCCGAACGCGTTGGTCGCGACGATCACGCGCACGTCATCGGTCAGGAAGCGGCGCTGGGTCTCGGCGCGGCGCTCGCGTGCCAGCCCGGCGTGGTAGGCGAGCGCCGGCTCGCCCAGCTCGCGCGTGAGCAGCTCGGCGATCTCCTCCGACCCGGCACGGGTGCCCGCGTAGACGATCGCCGGCAGCGCGTCCTCGCAGCGCAGGGCCTCGGCGATCAGCGGGCGCTTCTCGTGCGGCGCCGGGCGGGCGACGGCGAAGGACAGGTTGGGGCGGTCGAACCCGGTCGATACGCGTACCGGCTCGCGCAGGCCGAGTCGCTGCACGACATCGACGGCGACGCGCGGCGTCGCGGTGGCCGTCGATGCGAGGATCGCGTCGGCGCCGAGGTAGCGCGCGGCGTCGCCGAGGCGGAAGTAGTCGGGGCGGAAGTCGTGGCCCCACTGCGAGACGCAGTGGGCCTCGTCGACGACGAACAGGCCGATTCGCGCCGCCTCGATCGCCTTCAGGAAGCCCGGCGAGGAGAAGCGCTCGGGGGCGACGTAGAGCAGCCGCAGGTCGCCATCTGCGGCGCGCGCCAGCGCGGCCGCGTTGGCCTCGGGAGCCTGCTGAGCATTGACCAGCGCGACCGCCTCGCCGAGCCCGCGCGCGCGCAGGGCCTCGACCTGGTCCTGCATCAGCGCGACAAGCGGCGAGACGACGATCGTCAGGTCGTCGCGCATCAACCCCGGCAGCTGGTAGCAGAGCGACTTGCCCGAGCCGGTCGGCATCACGACGAGTAGATCGCGGCCCGCGAGCGCGGCCTCGCACGCCTCGCGCTGGCCCGACCGGAAGGCCGGAAATCCGAAGTGCTCGCGCAGGGCGGTCGAGAGATCCATCGGACCAGCCACAGTAGCGCCGCTCCCGGCCGCCCCCGGCGCCGATGCGCGAGTCGTCACGGCCGTGTCAGAGCTGTGTCAGAGCTGTGTCAGAGCGCTCGCTGGGCGCGCAGCCCGAGCGCCCCGACTCCCGCCGCGGCGAAGGCCGGTACGAGCATCGCCGTCCAGGACACTGCGTCGACCGGGATGTCGGCGTAGGGCTGGCTGAAGACGCTCCACTCGGGCACCACGTGCACCGCCACGAACCCGACCGCGGTCGCCAGGCCGGCGAAGGCCGTCGCCGCGGGCGCGAGGCGGCTGCCCGCGGCCGCGAGCGCCAGCGCCACGAGCGCGACCCCGAGCCCGGCGAGCCCGGCGACGGCCGCCTCGGCAGGCACCGTCGCACTCTGGCGCAGCGAATGGTCGAGCGAATGCACGACGAGCAGGACGACGAGCAGCAGGACCGGGGCCACCAGCGCACGTGTCCGCCCGTCGGCGGTCGTCGGAGTCATCATCGTCCAGGATGACAGTGCGGGTCCGCGGCCCGGCTCAGGTCTCCAGGACCGCAAGCTCCTCGAGCGCGAACTTGCCGTTGGCTGCCTCGGTGCGCTCGAGCGGGTAATCGCCGGTGAAGCAGGCATCGCAGTGGGTGGCACGCGTGCCGCGGATCGCCTCGTAGACGCCCTCCAGCGAGAGGTAGGCGAGCGAGTCGCAGCCGAGCTCCTCGGCGACCTCGGCGGCGGTGCGCCCATGGGCGACCATCTCCTGCTCGGTCGACATGTCGATGCCGTAGTGGCAGGGGTGGCGGATCGGCGGCGCGGAGATCCGCATGTGGATCTCGAGCGCACCCGCCTCGCGCAGCATCGACACGATCTGACGCGTCGTGTTGCCGCGCACGATCGAGTCGTCGACGACCACCAGCCGCTTGCCCTCGACGACCTCGCGCAGCGGATTGAACTTCATCCGCAGGCCGTGCTTGCGCAACTCCTGGCCGGGCTGGATGAACGTGCGCGCGACGTAGCGGTTCTTGATCAGGCCGTCGTCGCGCGGGAGGCCGGAGGCGCGCGAGTA
>JBPCPD010000042.1:0-4323 GCA_050999535.1 Thermoleophilaceae bacterium | reverse complement strand
CCTGCGCGCCGAGCACGGCGTGCGGTCGGTGCTCTGCGAGGGCGGGCCGACGCTGCTGTCGTTCCTGATGGCCGCGGACCTGGTCGACGAGCTGTTCCTGAGCCTCTCGCCGCAGATCCTCGGTGGGGTGGGGACCCTCACGATCGTCGGCGGGCGGACGCTGCCCGAGCCCTTGCGCGCCGAGCCGATCTGGCTCTGCGAGGCGAGCGGCGAGCTGTTCGGGCGCTGGCGCCTGCGCCCGAGCTGACGTCGAGTCGTCGGGCGCCGAGCTGGTCTCGAACGACCTCCAGATCCTGCGCCGCATCGAACCGGGAGGCGGCCTGCCCACCGACGGCCTCGGCGGCTTCGACCTCGAGGCCGCGTGGACGGTCGCCGCGGCGGACATCGTCGCCGCGCACAACGAGCGGCGGACCTGCGCGGGGCCGAGGAGCAGGTCGGCCCGCGGCAGCGCTGGGCGCTCGAGGTGCTGCGCGACCCACTGGTGGCGCTGCCGCCCGGCGCGGCCGAGGCTGCGCAGGCGCTCGAGGCGGCGCGCAGCAGCAGCGCGCGCAACGCGCTCGGCTCCGTCCAGCGCGCCGTCGATGGCGGTGAGCTGACGCTGGACGGCGCGGCCGAGGCGATCGTGGCCGTGGTGGGAGAGCTGGGCCTGCGGCCCGTGGATCCTCCTCCGTTGCCGGAGCCGATCCGCGTCGAGGACCTCGGCGTCGTGTGCTGGATGGGGTGCTGCCCGCGGAGTAGCGACGTCGCGCCCTACTCGACCAGCGTTCCGGCGAGACCGCCGACAGCTTCGTGCACTGGCTGTGAGCTGTCGATAACCCCCGGAAACCCCTGCACATGGCGTTGCACGGCTTCGCCGCGCGGCGGCGGTCCGATAAGAAGGGCGGCCGATGGCGAGCACCCGCACCCAAGCCCTCGCTCGCGTCGCCTCCCGCGCCCGTGCCGAGCGCGGCGAGCGCCGGCGCACTGCGATCGCGGACGTCGTTGAGCCGCCCCAGCCGGGCAGCGCGCCCAGCGCCGCGGTGTCGGGCGTCCCGGTCGTAGAGCTCAAGGACGTCTCGAAGGTCTACGACGGCGGCTCTGTCGGCCTCGAGCGCGCCTCGATGCGCATCGGCCGCGGCGAGTTCGTCTTCCTGGTCGGGCCGACCGGCTGTGGCAAGTCGACCTGCATCCGCTTGCTGATGAAGGAGCTCGAGGTCTCGGCCGGCGAGGTCCTGATCGCCGGGCGGGCGCTGTCGGATGTCTCGCGCAAGCAGGTCCCGCTGCTGCGGCGCAACATCGGCACGGTCTTCCAGGACTACAAGCTGCTTCCCAACCGCACCGTCTACGACAACGTCGCCTACTCGCTGCAGGTCATCGGCGAGGCGCGCTCCGAGATCCGCCGCAAGGTGCCCGACATCCTGCGGCTGGTCGGGCTCTCGACCAAGCTGCACAACTTTCCCGACGAGCTGTCGGGCGGCGAGCAGCAGCGTGTCTCGATGGCGCGCGCGTTCGTCAATCACCCGCCGCTGCTGGTCGCCGACGAGCCCACCGGCAACCTCGATCCCGAGACCTCGATCGGGATCATGCAGCTGATCTACCGCATCAACCGCACCGGCACGACCGTCGTCGTCGCGACGCACGACAAGGAGATGGTCGACAAGATGCGCCGGCGCGTGATCGAGCTGCGCGACGGGCGCATCATCCGCGACGAGATGTCGGGCCTCTATCGGCCCGACGAGTCGACGACCGAGTTCGCGGTGCGCCTGCGCGGGGAGCTCGGCGTCGGCGTCGAGGGCCACCCGAACTAGATGCGCCCGATCTTCTTCTTCAAGGAGGCCTTCCGCGGCCTCTCGCGCAACTCCGCGCCGGCGCTCGCCGCGCTGCTGACCGTGCTGCTGACCGCGCTGGTGCTCGGCGTCTTCATCCCGATCGTGCAGGCGACGACGGGAACCGCGAACGAGGTCCGCGACCGCGTCGTCGTCGACGTCTTCCTCAAGCAGGGCACGACGCCCGCCGAGCGCACCCAGCTGCGGAACGCGATCGACCGCACGGACAACGTCAAGTCGGTGCAGTTCATCTCCAAGGCCGAGGGCCTTCAGCACGCCCGCAATAAGAACCCGGACGCCTTCGAGGCCGGCACCGAGCTGCTCGGAGCCAACCCGCTGCCCGACACCTTCCGCATCGTCCCGACCGATCCCGGCAAGGTCGCCACGATCGTCGACCGGCTCGCCCCCAAGGATTCGGCCGGCGCTCGCGTGCCCTCGCTGGCCGCGGTCGACGAGGTCAGGAACAAGGAGGAGGACACCGCGAAGATCCTCTCGGCGACGGGGCTCGTGAAGATCCTCACCGCGGGCCTGGCGGCGTTGCTGATCTTCGCCTCGGTCGCCCTGGTGGCGAACACGATCCGCCTGTCGATCTTCTCGCGCCGGCGCGAGGTGGAGGTGATGAAGCTCGTCGGCGCCACCAACTGGTTCATCCGCTGGCCATTCGTGATCGAGGGCGTCTTCGTCGGCTTCATGGGCGGGGTGCTGGCGGTGCTGCTGCTGACGATCGCCAAGGAGACCTTGATCGACCCGCTCGAGGAGCGCTTCGCCCTGCTGGCCGCGCCCGAGACGATCGACTTCCCGCTGCTGATCGTGCTGCTGCTCGTCGCCTGCGTCGCGGTCTCCGCGCTCGGCAGCGCGCTCACGCTGCGCCGGTTCTTGAGAGTTTGACTGCGGTGCTCGCCCGAGGGAGCTCGTCGGTGCGGTGCTCGCCCGATCGACGATTGGGCTGCGCTCCTCCCGCAGCAATTGGGCTGCGCTCCTAGTCTGTGGGGGTCTGAGCCCGCCCGCCGCGGCGCGGGCCCCACTACCCTTCCGCGAGGCCGTTCGCGGCAGCCTCCATGAATGCTCTCGCCAAGACAGCAGCCGCCCTGGGCGGGGTCTTCGTGCTCGTGGTGGTGGCCCTGATCCTGCTCTTCGGTGGGATCTGGCTCGGCGGGCATCCGCAGGCCCTGCCCGGCTTCGTGCGCGCCGCCCTGGTCGACGAGGATCGCGCGGCGCGGGCGGAGATCATCGACTCGATCGAGGACGACTACTACCGCGACATCCCGGAGTCGAAGATCGAGCAGGACTCGCTGACCGGCATCGTCGAGGGGCTCGACCGCTTCTCGGCCTACATCACCCCGGCGCAGACGGCCGAGTTCGACCAGTCGCTCCAGGGCCGCTTCGAGGGGGTCGGCATGGCCGTCGATGAGGATCCGCGAGGCCTGCGGATCACCGACGTCTTTGACGGCTCACCGGCCGCGGGCGCGGGCATCGAGCCGGGCGAGTTCGTCACCGCCGTCGACGGGCGGCCACTCGCCGGCGTTCCGAGCGAGGTCGCGACCGCGCGCATCAAGGGCAAGGCCGGCACGCGCGTGCGACTCGAGCTCGTTGACCCGGAGGACGGCGAGGCCCGCACGCTGCGCGTCGAGCGCGCCGAGGTCCAGGTGCCCGTCGTCGAGGGCCGGACGGTGCAGCGCGACGGCCGGCGCCTCGGCATCGTCGAGCTGACGACCTTCAGCGAGGGTGCCCACGGCCTGCTGCGCCGCCGGATCGACAACCAGCTCGAAGGCGGCGCGGACGGGATCGTGCTCGACCTGCGCGGCAACGGCGGCGGGTTGCTCTCCGAGGCGGTGCTCGTCTCCTCGATCTTCATCGAAGACGGGCTGGTCACCTATACGCAGGGCCGTTCGCGGCCAAAGCGCGAGTTCGAGGCCGAGGGCGACGCGATCGACGCGGATGTGCCCGTCGTCGTGCTCGTCGACCGCGGCAGCGCGTCGGCCTCGGAGATCGTCACCGGGGCGCTGCGCGATCGCAAGCGCGCGACGGTCGTCGGCACGCGTACGTTCGGCAAGGGCGTCTTTCAGGAGGTCAAGCAGCTTCCCAACGGTGGCGTGCTCGACATCACCGTCGGCCAGTACTTCCTGCCGAGCGGGGAGAACATCGGCATGAAGGGCGTGCGGCCGACGGTGCGCGCGTCCGACGATCCGGAGACTACGCGCGACGAGGCGCTGCCGGTCGCGCTGCGCACGCTCGCCGAGAAGGCCGCCGGAGGGTGAGCGCCCGGGCGCAGGGGCGCCCGGCGCGGCTCGACCTCCCGTTCGTCGCCGTGCTCGCCCGCCGTGGGCGATTCCTCGTCGCCGAGCCGCTGTTCGGGCCGCGCGGCTCGCGCACGACCCTCGACGGCCGCGGCGGGTCGGAGGGTGACCTCGTGCTGGTCGGCGCGGGCAAGCGCGGCGCCCGGGTGGTGGGGGCGGTCGGGGGGCGGAACGTCGAGCAGGCCGTGCTCGAGAGAACGGCGCTCGACAGGGGTCGCCGC
>JBPCPD010000112.1:0-8066 GCA_050999535.1 Thermoleophilaceae bacterium | reverse complement strand
GGTTGGCGACCGCCCGCGAAGTGCCGCCCACGCCGCCGCGCTCGGTGCCCGCTCGCTGCGCGGCGCCGCTCACGTCGCCGCAGCCGGCGCGAGCGCCTCGGCGACCTGCGCCGGCAGCGAAGGGTGCTCGAGCAGCGCCCGCGCGTCGGTGACATCGTCGAGGTCGCGCTCGAAGCCGAGCAACTCCGCCCGCAGGCCGGCCGCAGCGGCAAGCTCGAGCGAGCGCTCGAGCACGTCGGGGCCGCCCCAGGTGCCGAGCTCGAACAGCTCGGGCGCGGGACGCGCCAGGCCGACCATCCAGTAGCCGCCGTCGAGCGCCGGCCCGAAGACCGCGTCGGCTCCCCCGCGCAGTACCACCTCGGCATCGCGCGCGTGCGCGAGCGTCAAGGTCGCCATGTCGGTGCCGACGACCAGCAGCGGGTCGCGCCGCTCGCCCAGAACGCGCGCGGTCGCGGCGGCGAGCCGGTCGCCGAGGTCGCCGCGCCCGTCAGGGAAGAGGCGCACGCCGTCGGGCACGTGGGGGCGCAGCTCGTCCTCGGCGGCGCCGTCGGGTCCGTACGCGAGGTAGGCCCCTCCGGGCGCAGCGACCGCCGCCGCCCAGCGCGTCGCGACGCCGATCAGCGTCGCCTGCAGCGCCGCGCACCCGTCGTCGCCGAGCAGCGGCGCCAGGCGCGTCTTGACCGCGCCCGGGCGCGGCGCCTTGGCCATCACGAGGACGGAGGCGCCCATCGCCGCTCAGACCGCGCAGCGGAAGGCGGCGGGCAGCGTGCCGTCGGCTTGGCGCAGCTCGAGGAAGCGCTGCACGACCAGCCGCTTCGCCTCGGCCAGCGGCACGTCCCCGCGCGCCACGAGGAAGTCGGGGCTCGACTCGAGGTCGCCGCCGACCGGATGCCAGTGCACGCCGTCGGCGGTGACGGTCAGCTCGGGGACCATCACGCCCTCCGAGACCTCCATCCCCTGCTCGACGTCGGCCGCGAAGCCGCGCTGCACCAGCGGGCGCACCGCGAACGCCTCGCCCTCGATCCCGAGCTCCTCCAGCAGCGCGCCGAGCTCTGCGACCTCGTCGCGGTTCTCCGGCGTCTCGGTCATCGCCACGCGCAGGCCCAGCCCGAGGTCGTGCGCGAAGCGGATGCCCGCCATCGCGCGCTCCCAGGAGCCCTCGCCGCGCCAGCGGTCGTGGGTCGCGGCCCGCGCGCCGTCGATCGAGCTCTGCAGCACGAGCCGTTCGCGGCCGGCGAGCCGCTGGAGCTCGCGGCCGCGACGGCCCTCGAACAGCATCGCGTTGGTCAGCACGACGGTGTCGATTCGGTCGCTCGCGTACTCGAGCATCTCGATCATGTGCGGGTGCACGAACGGCTCGCCGCCGGTCACGTAGAGCTCGGTGAAGCCCTCCTCGACCGCCTCGTCGACGAGCGCGCGGAAGCGCTCGGCGCCGATCTGGCGGCGGCGGGCGGCGGGCGAGGAGGCGACCACGCAGTAGTCGCACGCCAGGTTGCAGTGGAAGTTCGAGTAGATCCACAGGCGCGGCGGGAACACCTCGGTCGCGAACATCGACATGACCGGCAGGCCGTCCTCGGCGGGCTCGGGCGGCCCGGCCCAACCGACCCCGTCGGCGGCGAAGCCGCTCGGCATCGACTCGCTGTAGACGTGGTAGCGCCCGCGGGCACGCTCCGGGGGCGGGACGATCTCGAGACATGTCGTCCACCAGCCGGTCTCGATCGTCTCGACGAAGGGCTCGGGCATCGAGGCGGCGCGCATCGAGGCCGCCTGGGCGCGCCAGTCATAGTTCACCGCCACCAGCTCGGCGGTCGCCGCGCCGGCGTCGAGGTCGAGGTCGACGACCGCGTACCACGTCTCGCGCCGGCCGTCATTTGCCGGGCGTCCAACCGCGCCGACGTTGACGACCAGCGTTCCGCCTGTGCCCCTCCGGCGCCCGCCGGATGGGATATCGACGCGGCGCTGCCACGCGATGCCGGTGTGCGTGCACAGCAGCACGTCCGCCCCCGAGGAGTGCAGCCGCATGCGCAGCTCGTCGTCGTCGAGCGACTCCCAGAGGAAGTCGTTGACCGCCAGCGGCGAGCCGTGGACGAGGTGCACGTCGACGCCCTCGATCTCCTCGCGGTGCTCGCCCGGCAGCTCGTGCATCCAGGCGGCGAAGTCGGTGCCGGTCGCGGCGCGCGTGTGGTCATACATCAGCTGCGCGAACTCGTTGTCGCGCTCCGACGGGTAGCCGCAGCCGCAGTCGGGGTCGCCGCGGCCGATCGCGATGTCGTAGTTGCCCGCGATCGACTCGACGCCGTGCTCCTCCAGCAGCGGCCAGACCGCGTCGCACTCGGCGCCGAAGCCACCGAGGTCGCCGAGATTGAAGATCCGCTCGCAGCCGCGCCCGCGCGCGTCATCGAGCATCGCGCTCAGCGCGTACGGGTTGGCGTATGCGCCTCCAAAGGCGGCGATCCGCATCGTCGGGGCAGTTTAGGATCCGATCGCGCGGTCGCCGCGCATGGTGTTGGCGAGGTCCCTCTGACTGGAGGAGCAGACGTGAGCGCAGGCCGCACCCGCATCGCGATCATCGGCGCCGGCCCGATCGGGCTCGAGACCGCGCTCGCCGCCCACGAGCGGGGGCTCGACTTCACCGTCTACGAGGCGGCGCCGACGGTCGCCGGCTACGTCCGCCGCTGGAGTCACGTGCGCACGTTCACGCCGTGGGACATGAACGTCTCCCGGCGCGTTCGAGGCGCGCTCGGCGAGCGCGCGCCGAGCGGCGCGGCGCTCCCGACCGGGGCCGAGCTCGCCGACGAGCTGCTCGAACCGCTCGCCGCCACCGCCGCACTCGCAGGGCGCATCCGCGTGGGCACGCGCGTCGAGGCCGTCGGGCGCGAGGGCCTGCTCAAGCACGAGGCGATCGGGGCGAGCGAGCGGGCTCAGCGCCCGTTCCGCCTGCTGCTGACGCTGCCCGACGGCCGCGACGCGATCGAGCACGCGGATGCCGTGATCGACTGCTCCGGCACCTACGGCAACCCCAACCGGCTTGGCGACGGCGGCATCGACGCGCCCGGCGAGCGCGCCTTCGACGATCGCATCGAGCGCGTCCTGCCCGCGTTCGAGGACCAGGCCGATGCGTGGGCCGGCAAGACCGTGCTGCTGACCGGCTCGGGCCACTCCGCCCAAACCGCCGCGCGCGGGCTCGCCGAGCTCGCGAGCCAGGCACCTGCCACGCGCGTGATCTGGTCGGTGCGCCGGCCCGATCCCGACTGGTACGCGGTCGCGGACGACCCGCTGCCCGAGCGCGCGGCGCTCAACCGCGCGTCGGCGGAGCTGGCGGCCGGGGGCTCCCCCGCGGTCGAGCTGCTGTCCGGGACGGTCTGCGAGTCGCTGTCGGCGGGCGGCGACGGGCGAATCGGCGTCGCGCTGCGCAACGGCGGCATCGAGCACGTCGAGGTCGACCGCGTGCTGGCGCTCAACGGCGGCGTCGGCGACGCGTCGATCTACCGCCAGCTTCAGGTACACGAGTGCTACGCGACCTGCGGGCCGATCAAGCTCGCCGCCGCGCTGCTCGGCGAGGGCGGCGGCGGTGACTGCCTCGCCCAGGCCGGCCACGGTCCCGAGACGCTCGTCAATCCCGAGCCGGGCTTCTTCATCCTCGGCGCCAAGTCCTACGGGCGCAACTCGCAGTTCTTGATGTCGATCGGCTGGGCCCAGGTCGACGACGTCTTCTCCTCGCTGCTGTCCTGATCAGCGCCCAGCTCTTCGGCGACCGCGGCAGGCCGTTCTACGGTCAGGCGGCGCCGCTGGTCCTCGATCGCCTCGCCAGCGCCGACCTCGCAGACTACGTCGCCGACCGCTTCGACCAGACGCGCCGGGACCCCGGCGCCGCGCTGGCCTGGCTCGTCGATCTGGCCGAGGGGCATCCGCAGCGAGCGATGCTCCTTGCCCACCTGCTCTGGAGCGTGGTCGCACCGACTGCGACAGCCGGCGAGAAGGAGTGGAACCTGACGCTCGACGCAATGCAGTCGTTCGTGGAGGACGAGTTGCATGGCACCTGGGGGTCGCTGTCGCCGGTCGAGCGCGGTGTCTGTGAGGCCGTCGCGCTCGCCGATCGTGGCCTCACGGCTGAGTCGACGCTGCGTCGCTTCGGACTCACCAAGGGAGCGGCGCCGGCTGCAGCGGGGCGGCTCACGGCGGCCGGCGTACTGGTCGAGGATGCCACTCGTCCAACGCGACACCGCCTCGTGGACCCGCTGTTCGCTCGCTGGGTGGCAAGCGGCCGCCGATGGGGGTAGGGCTCGCGATCTCGGACGCAACTCACAGTTCCTGAACTCGATCGGCCGGGCGCAGGTCGATAACGTCTTCTTCTCGCTGCTGCGCTGACCAGCGACCGACGGGGGATCGATCACAGATGGCCGACTGCACTGCACGCCGCATCGACGACATGGAGGGCTTCTACAAGGGGCTCTTCCTCAAGGCCCGCGACGAGATCGGCGCGTCGTCGTTCGGCCTCGCGGTCGTCGAGCTGGGTCCCGAGTCCGATGCGCACCCCTACCACGACCACCCGGGTGGCCAGGAGGAGGTCTACGTCGTGCTGCGCGGCACTGGGGTGCTCGACGTCGAAGGCGAGCGCGTGCCGCTGGAGCCGGAGACGATCGTGCGCGTGGGGCCCGAGACCAAGCGCAAGATCGTGCCGGGCCCGGAGGGGATGCGCCTGCTCGCGATCGGCGGCACACCCGGCGAGGCCTACGAGGCGCCGGAGTACTCGCGCGTGGGAGCACCGGACCCGATGGGGTAGGCGAGGCCGGCTCGGGCGAGTTGATGCCTTGGAGCGGAACCACCTCGCCCGGACCCGCTCCGAGTAGGCGGGCGACCGCCCAAGACGACTCGACACCAGGGCGACGGGCGAGTTCGCCCGGGGGCGGCGCGACTCCGGACCGGGCGCTGTGTTCCCATGGCATGGCCCGCCGCGCGCCCCGCCTGCTGCACGCCGCCCTCACCGCGACGGCCGCGCTCGCCCTCGGCGCTCCGGCCGCCGACGCCGCCTTCCCCGGCCAGAACGGCGCGCTCGCGATCGGCAGAGCGTATGAGGACCGGCCGGCGTCGAGCACCGAGTTCGAGATCCAGGCCGTCGCACCGAACGGCAGCGGGCGGCGCACGCTGCTCTCCTGCTCGAGCGCAGCCGGCGACTGCCCTGGCGGACCGGCGGGCTTCCGCGGCCTCAACGATCCGGTCCGCTCGCCCGATGGGCAGCTGGTGGCGATCGGCCTCGGGGACGGCATCGGCGTCGCCGCCGCGGACGGCAGCGGGCTGCGCGAGCTGGCCGGCCTGCCGCCGGGCGCGCGCGAGCCGGCGTGGTCGCCGGACGGGGACGCGCTCGTCTTCGCCGCCGGCGTATCGGACACCGAGAGCGACCTCTTCGTCGTCCCGGTCGACGGCGGACCCGTCCGCCCGCTGACCGCCACCCCGGGGGTCGGCGAGCGGCGGCCGACCTGGGGCCTGCGTCCGTCCGCCGACGGCGGGCGGATCGCCTACGAGCGCGGGCGCGACATCTGGACGATTCGCCCCGACGGCCAGGGCGTGCGCCGGCTGACTCACAAGAGCGGCTACGACCCGAGCTTCTCGCCCTACGCTTCGAAACTCGCCTTCGTGCGCCGCAACCAGATCTACACCGTGCTGAGCCGCGGCGGCGACCTCGACCGCGTGACCAATCTCGGCGGCAGGAGTCCGACCTGGTCGCCGGACGGCCGGCGGATTGCGTTCATCCGGGGCGGCGGCGCCGGCGGCGGACGCGACGGGCTCTACCGCATGGGGCCCAAGGGCGCAGCGCTCACCCGCTTCGCGCGGGTGATCTTCGACTCCAGCTGCGAATGCACCTTCGAGCGCTCGCTGGACTGGGGTCCGCGTTGACCCCGTCGGCTTTCAGCGCCGCGTCAGGTCGTCGCCGATGCGCACGGTCCCCGGCCGGCTGACGAGCGCCCCGATCGCCAGCCGCGCTTCGCGCTCGCGCGCGATCGTGCGCATCACGTCGAGGTCGCGCTCGATGCCGTCCGGCTGTGCCCGTGTGGTCATCACGCAGCGCTTGATGCGCTCGCCGACGTTCAGCACCGCCTCGCCGAGTCCGACCGTACATCCGGCGAGCCCGTCCTCGCCCTCGCCGTCGAGCAGCACGTTGGGGCGAAAGCGCCGCCGGTCCCAGGCACCGATCGTGGCGGTCGACAGCAGCGTCACGCGCGCGGACGTCGAGTCGTGGAACGGGCCCTCGCCGCCCCCGAACGGGGTCCAGGCGCCCGACTCGTTCTCGAAGTCGACGGGGTTCTCGAAGCGCAGGGCGGCCCCGCCGCCGGTCTCGCACAGCGCCACCGGGCGCCCGAGCCATGCCGACAGCACCCCGTCGTCGCGCGCCACCGACCCGTCGGGCAACGTGATCTCGACCCCGCCCCCGTCGCGCAATCGCGCCGAGGCGAACAGCAGCTCCGGCTCGCGCCGCGCCGTCAGCCCAAAGCCGGTCTCGACCTCGTGGATCGCGAACCGCCGGTCGCCCTCGAGACCCTCGGCCGTGACGAGCGCCGAGTCCATCCGCTCACCCTGAAGCGACTTGACCGGGTACCGCCACAGCTCAGCGACGCGCACGGTCGTCATGCTAGGCCCCTCGGCCGCCACCCTTGCCGCCCGCAAGGTTGGACTGGTCCCGAGGCGAGCACTAGGCTGCGGCCGACGTATCAGCCACGGGGAGGACGGATGAGCGAGAACCTGGCCAGGATCCTGACCGCTGCCGCCGAGCGCAACGGCGACGGCATCGCGATCAAGCTCGACGACATCGAGGTGTCGTTCGCGGCGCTGGCGGAGGGCAGCGCGCGCCTCTGTGCGCTGCTCAAGGCGAAGGGCGTCGAGCCCGGGGACCGCGTCGGGGTGATGCTCCCCAACGTCCCCTACTTCCCAGTCGTCTACTACGGCATCCTGCGCGCCGGCGGCGTCGTCGTGCCGATGAACCCGCTGCTGAAGTCGCGCGAGGTCAAGTTCTACCTCGAGGACTCGGGCGCGAACCTGATCTTCGCCTGGGCTGACTTCGCCGAGGCCGCCGAGCCGGGCGCGAAGGAGTCCGGGGCCGAGTGCGTGCTGGTCAAGAAGGGCGAGTTCGAGCAGCTGCTCGCCGACTCCGAGTCCGATCACGACGTCGTCGACAGCGACGGCTCCGACACCGCGGTGATCCTCTACACGTCGGGCACCACCGGTCAGCCCAAGGGCGCCGAGCTGACCCACGCGAACCTCTACCACAACGCCACCGTGGCGGCCGACAAGCTCGGCCAGATCTCCAACGAGGACCGGCTGCTGGGCGCGCTGCCCCTGTTTCACAGCTTCGGGCAGACCTGCACGCTCAACGGCGCCATCCACGCGCAGGCGATGATCTCGATGATCCCGCGCTTCGATCCCGACAAGGCGCTCGAGATCATCGCGCGCGACAAGATCACGCTGTTCCAGGGCGTGCCGACGATGTACAACGCGATGCTCGCCTGCAAGTCCGCCGACGACGCCGACACCTCGACGCTGCGGGTCTGCATGTCGGGTGGCTCGGCGATGCCCGAGGAGGTGATGCGCAGGTTCGAGGAGAAGTTCGGCTGCAAGGTGCTCGAGGGCTACGGCCTCTCGGAGACCTCGCCGGTCGCCTCGTTCAACCACCCCGACAGGCCGAACAGGCCCGGCTCGCTCGGCACCCCGATCGAGGGGGTCGAGATGAAGGTCGTCGACGACGACGGCAACGACCTCGCCCAGGGCGAGGCCGGCGAGATCGTGATCAAGGGCCACAACATCATGAAGGGCTATTGGAACCGCCCCGACGCGACCGAGGACTCGATGAAGGACGGCTGGTTCCACTCGGGCGACATCGGCAAGGTCGACGAGGACGGCTACTTCTTCATCGTCGATCGCAAGAAGGACCTGATCATCCGCGGCGGCTACAACGTCTACCCGCGCGAGGTCGAGGAGGTGCTCTACGAGCACGAGAGCATCCAGGAGGCCGCCGTCGTCGGCGTGCCCCACGAGGAGCTCGGCGAGGAGATCGGCGCCGCGATCGTGCTCGC
>JBPCPD010000104.1:0-11455 GCA_050999535.1 Thermoleophilaceae bacterium | reverse complement strand
CGAAAGGCGGATCCGCGGCATGGCCAGGACAGTGCGCGAGCAGCAGGACAAGCGGCGCGAGGAGAAGCTCAAGCAGGTGCAGGAGCAGGTCGATGATGGGTCGCTCGTGATCCGCAAGATGACCCCGACCGAGCGCAAGGACAACCCCGCGCGCGAGCCGCGCGAGAAGAAGAAGAAGCGGTAGAGGCCCGACCTCGACGATCGAAGACGAGCCGGCACAGCCGGAAGGGGGCAGTTCGTTGAGCGGGCGAGCACGAGGGATCCTGGAGTCGGTCAGCTACGGCGCCGAGGGCGTGAGAGTGCTCGCCAAGGCGGGCATCGTGCGCCCGGTGCGCCCTGACAAGCTGGCGCGCGTCGGGGTGACCCTGACCCGCTGGGGCCGGGGCCCGGCAGCGGGGTTCATCTCCGGCGCCGAGATCGCGCCACACGCTCGCGCGATCGTCGACGACCTCGGCACGCTGACCTTCGACGAAGTCAACTGCGCCACCAATGCGCTGGCCCACGGGCTCTCCGACGCCGGGGTCAACGAGGGCGACGGCGTGGCGATCATGTGCCGCAACCATCGCTGGTTCGTCGAGGCGACCGTCGCCGTGGCGAAGATCGGCGCCAACGCGCTGTACCTGAACACGGCCTTCGCGGGCCCGCAGCTGACCGAGGTCGTCAAGCGCGAGAAGCCGGCCGCGATCGTCTACGACCACGAGTTCTCGGAACTGCTGCAGCAGGCCGGACGGCGCCGCAAGCGCTTCGTCGCCTGGCATGACGCCGGCGACGAGCCGGCCGATCCCACGCTCGACTCGCTGATCGCGGCCGGGCCGACCGACCGCCCGGTCGCGCCCGGCCTCGTCGGGCGGGCGATCATCCTCACCTCGGGCACGACGGGCACCCCGAAGGGCGCGGACCGCGCTTCGCCCGAGTCGCTGGACCCGGCGGTCTCCTTCCTCTCGAAGATCCCGCTGCGCCAGGGTCAGGTCTCGCACATCGCCGCGCCGCTGTTCCACTCCTGGGGCTTCGCGCACTTCACGATCGGCCTGCTGCTGCAGACCACGCTGGTGCTCACGCGGACGTTCGATCCCGAGCAGTGCCTGGCACAGATCGAGCGATCGCGTGCGGAGTCACTGGCGGTCGTGCCCGTGATGATGCAGCGGATCCTCGAGTTGCCCGCGGAGACCCGGCGCGGGTACGACGTCTCGTCGCTGCGCGTGACCGCGGTCAGCGGCTCTGCGCTGCCGGGCGACCTGTCCTCGAACTGGATGGACGAGTTCGGGGAGAACCTCTACAACCTCTACGGCTCGACTGAGGTCGCGTGGGCGTCGATCGCCACGCCCGCCGACATGCGGGCCGCGCCGGGCACCGCGGGCCGGCCGCCGCGTGGGACGACGCTCAAGCTCTATGACGAGCACGGGGTCGAGGTGCCCGCCGGGCAGACGGGGCGCATCTTCGTCGCCAACACGATGCTGTTCGAGGGCTACACGGGCGGCGGGAGCAAGGAGGCGATCGACGGGATGATGGCCACCGGTGACGTCGGTCACCTCGACGACGCGGGCCGGCTGTTCGTCGAGGGCCGCGATGACGACATGATCGTCTCGGGCGGCGAGAACCTGTTCCCGCAGGAGGTGGAGGACCTGATCGCCCGCCGCGAGGACGTCACCGAGGTCGCCTGTATCGGCGTCGAGGACGAGAAGTTCGGTCAGCGCCTGCGGGCGTTCGTCGTGCCCGGCGGGGGCGAGCAGCCGACCGAGGATGACATCAAGGGCCACGTCAAGCAGAACCTCGCCAGCTTCAAGGCCCCGCGCGAGGTGTGGTTCCTGGGCGAGCTGCCGCGCAACGCGACCGGCAAGGTCCTCAAGCGCGAGCTCAAGCAGATGGAGGAGGAGCCGAGCGCCTGAGCGCGCGCTCCGAGCACCCGGCGGAGCTCAGGAGGGCACGAGGTCGCGCTCGGGCACGATCCCGAAGCGCCGTGCCGAGGCGGCCAGATCGGGGCTCAACGCCCAGCGGTCGGGACGCTCCTCGCCCTCGTGACCGGGCGCGGCGCCCTTGAGCGTCATCGAGCCCGTGTTGTCCCCGATCGCGCGGATCTCCGCGATGTCGGCCTCGCTGAGCACCGGCGCCCGCGGCGTGGCCGCGAGCTCGACACGCCGCTCCTCGACCGGGCTCGCCCCCGCCGTGGCCTCCTGGATCAACGTCGGCACCGTGCAGCGCACGGCGTCGTGGGCGAGGTTCCAGACGCACGCGAGCTGCAGCGGCGTCAAACCGTGCCGATCGGCGATCGGGCACAGGCGCTCGATGCGCTCGAGGCCCCGCTCGACCCAGCCCTCGGGGCGGAAGCGCCGGTGATCGCCGCTGGCGAAGCTGTGGCCCGCAGGCAGATCGCCCCAGAGCAGCCCGCCGTAGTCCACGACGCGCGTGAACAGCCGCACGCCCTGGGCGGCCGCGGCCGGGAGGACGAGCTCGCCCGGCCACGGTTCGAGCGGGCCGAGGATGATCATCGCCCAGTCGATGTGCCCGCCGAAGCGCTCGAGGCAGTCGATCAGGTCGAGCGTGAAGCCGTTGGCCGGGCCCGGAGCCACGCCGATCGCGTCCGTCAGCCCGGCCTCGCGCAGCGCGGCCATTCCGTCCCAGACGGACTCGCTGGTGTAGCCCGTACGGTCGGGGTTGTGCAACATCAGGACGTCGAAGCGATCGAGGCCGCAACGCTGGAGTGAGCTTTCGGTGGCCTCGCGCAGGTAGGAGGCGTAGCCCTCGGGTCCGCGCAGGGAGGGATCGGTGAAGCGCGGGAAGCCGCGCGGACCGTCGCGCTGTCCGGAGTAGAAGTCGTGGCCGACCGAGCCCACGATGCAGCAGTCCTCGCGCGCGACGCCGGTCAGCGCGCGTCCGAGCAGGAGGTCGGCCTCGCCCTCCCCGTAGACGTCGGCGGTCAAGACGGTGTCGACGTCGGGCCCCGGGCGCAGCAGCGACTCGAGGCGCCGCTCGTCGAGCTGCTCGCCGAAGTGCATGAAGCGCCCACCGCTCCAGGTTCCGACGGCGACGTGGCCCGGCTCGCGCACGCGGTCGATGCTAGAGGTCGTCGCCCAAGGCTCCCAGCCGCCCTGCGAGGCTCGGCCACACGTCGCGGATGTCACGCTCGCCGGCGTCGAGGTACTGCGCGACGGTCATCATCACGCTCGCGGTCGGGTCGCTCGCACCGACCTCGGTCTCGGCATCGGGCTCGGCCTCCTCGATCGTGTGCTCGATCCGGTCGACCTCGCGCGCGGCCGGTCCGAGCAGCGCCCGCGGCGCGTCGTCGGCGGCGTAGCGCAAAAAGGCGCGCGTGCCCTCGCGGTCGAGCCTGCGCGGGGTCCCATCCGCGGAGGTCTCGACGAGGCTGGGCACGACCTTCTGCAGCTCTCCGAGCGCGGCGAGGCCGAACTCGTCCAGGCGCTCGGACTCGAAGACGCCGCGCGAGACGATCTCGCGCACCTTGCCCACGATCCGGCGCGTCTCCTCGCGCGAGGTCCGCAGCGCCTCCTCGGTGTCGAGTGCGTCGTCGAGGCCGGCGCGCGCCTGCTCGAGCGCGCGGGCGTCGTCGGTGGCAAGCCGGTCGTGCGCGCCGCCGCCGCACGCGCCAAGGCTCGCGCCGGCGAGCACGAGCGCCGCGATCGTGACCACGAGCCGGCGCACGGCGGTCAGGCGCCGGCTGCGCTGCGGCGCGCGAGCTCGATCAGCGAACGCACGCCGAAGCCCGAGGCGCCCTTGCCGACGTAGGCACGGCCCGAGTCCCACGCGGTCCCGGCGATGTCGATGTGCACCCACGGCACGTCACCGGCGAACGCGCGCAGGAACTCCGCCGCGGTGATCGAGGAGGCCTTGCGGCCCTCGGGCGCGTTGTCGAGATCGGCGTAGCGGCCCTTGACCATGTCGGCGTACTCGCGGTGCAGCGGCAGCCGCCAGGCGATCTCGCCGGTGCTCGTGCACGCGGCGTCGACCTCGGCGCACCAGGCGTCGTCGTTGGAGAACAGCCCGGCGTGCGTCGAGCCGAGTGCGACGAGGATCGCGCCGGTCAGCGTCGCCAGGTCGACGATCCGCTCGACGCCCTGCTCGACCGCGTAGCAGAGGGCATCGGCCAGGATCAGCCGGCCCTCGGCGTCGGTGTTGTTGACCTCGATCGTCTTCCCGTTCATCGCCGTGACGATGTCCCCGGGCTTGACCGACCGCCCGCTCGGCATGTTCTCGGTCGCCGGGACGACCGCGGTGACCGTGACCGGCAGGCCGAGCGTGGCGATCGCGTCGATGGCCTCGAGCACGGTCGCGCCGCCCGACATGTCGAACTTCATCTCCGCCATCTTCGCCCCGGGCTTGAGCGAGATGCCGCCGGTGTCGAACGTCACGGCCTTTCCGACGAAGCCAAGGTGCGGGCCCTGCTCGCCGCCGCGGTAGCGCAGCACGATCAGCCGCGGCTCGGCGTAGGTGCCCTGGGCGACCGCGGCGAAGGCGCCCATCCCGCGCGAGGAGATGCCCTCGCGGTCGATCAGCTCGAGCTCGAGACCCGCGTGCTGCTCGGCGATCTCCTCCGCGCGGGCGGCGAGGAAGGCAGGGTCGGCGACGTTGGCGGGAAGGTTCTGCAGGTCGCGGGCGCCGTTCTGGGCCCGGACCCCGACGTGCGCGCGCTCGACCACGTCGGCCTCGACCACCTCGCCGGCGACCTCCAGCGACTCGATCCCGTCGCGGTGCTCGCCGTCTGCTTCGTCGTCGTCCTTGGCGGACTTGAAGCGGTCGAAGGAGTAGAGCTTGAGCAGGGTGCCCTCGACGACCGCGCCCTCGAAGCCCTCCGGCGCGGCCCAGGAGAGCGAGACCGCGCCGAGCTCGGCGGCGCGTCCGGCGACCGCCGCGGCCGCGACGCGCACGCCCTCGGCATCGAGCTCGTCCGCATTGCCCAGACCGACGATCAGCACCCGCCGCCGCCCGCCCCCGGGAGCGTCCTCGGGGTCGACGGCGACCTTGGCGAGGCCGGGCTTGGCCTCCCCGAGCTCGACGAGCTCCGCAAGCCCCGGCTCGGCGAGCGATCCGCCCTCGAACAGGGGTACCACGCGGGTGTCGGCGGCGGTCTCGGTGGGCGCGCCGCGGCGGGCGCTGACGGTGGGCTCGGGCATCCCGGCAGTCTATGCGCGGGTGCGCGCAGGCCGCGACCTCGGCCGCCGCGGTGGCGGCCCCGGCGTGCGGCGATCTGCTCCGGCGGCGGCCAGGGCGACGCGGTGATCGTCGAGGTCAACCGCGGCTGAGGCCGCCGCGTGGCCGCGCCCCGGGTTACCGCCCAGAGTGCTCCGCTGGATCCGTTGGGGGCGCAGACTCTTGCGAGCTCGGCCTGTCCTGCTCTTGGTGGCTGCCGGTGAGGGCGTCGCGGGCGCGCTCCATCACCCCGCGGTCCCCCCGCAGGCCGGTGGTGCGCTGAATTTCGTCCTTGACCCCGACGAGGGTCTCGCGGATGGTCACCACCTCACCCGAGAGCTCCTGGATGGCGCGCTCCATGGTGGCGAGACGGTCGCCGACCGGCACAAGCAGGTCGGCGACCGTCTCCACCTTGGCCCCGAGCGCTTGCGTGGTGCGGTTGAGGTGCGACTCGTCGCTCTCGAGCTTCGCGACCACGTCCTGGACGTCGTCGAGCCGGGTGCTGAGAGCTTTCTCCATGCGCTTGAGCGCCGGCAGCAGGCCGGGCAGCGGCTCGGTCTGCTTGCGCACGCGCGTGAGCTCCAAGCGCATCGGGCGCAGCTCGTCGAGTGCCTCCAAGACCCGCTCGGGCAGACGCAGAGGCGCGAGCAGCCCCGCGATCACGCTTCGACCGCCCGATGTTTCGTCTGTCGCCACGACAGGCCCCCCTCAGAAAGGCGCGACGCGCCGTCGCTCGAGTCCAACCATCGGCCGACCTTACATCACGTCGCGCGCCTAGGGTTCGGAGCGTGACCGCCGCCGCCTTCTTCGACCTCGACAAGACGCTGATCGAGGGATCCAGCGGCGTCGCGTTCGCGCGCGTCGCCTACCGCGCGGGGCTGATCGACCGCCGGACCCTGCTCGGCGATCTGCGCGCCGGCCTGCGCTTCCGCCTGCACGGCTCGACCGACGAGGCCAGCGAGGCGGTCCGCGTGCGCATCCTCGAGGCGATCGCGGGGACGCCGGTGCGCCGGCTCCAGCGCCTCGGCGCCGAGGTGCTGGCCGGCGTCCTGCCGCGCGTCTACCCGCAGATGCTCGCCGAGGCCTACGAGCACCAGGACGCCGGTCGCGAGGTCTTCATCGTCACTGCCGCCTCGCACGAGATGGCCCAGCTGCTCGCCCAGGTGCTGGCCCTCGACGGGGCGATCGGCACGCGTTCGCAGATCCGCAACGGGATCTACACCGGCGAGCCCGAGGGCCCGTTCACCTACCGCGAGGGCAAGGCCGAGGCGATCCGCCGCGTGGCCGGCGAGCGCGCATTCGATCTGGCCGCCTCCTTCGCCTACTCGGACTCGGAGTCCGACCTGCCGATGCTCGACCTGGTCGGGCACCCGGTCGCGGTCAACCCGGATGCCGAGCTCGCCCGCATCGCGCGCGAGCGCACTTGGCGCGTGATCCACTTCGACAAGCTCGCCCGCCGCCTGCGCATCGGTGCCGCGGCGGGCGGCCTTGCGCTGCTCGGCGCGGCGGGCGGCTACGTCGGTGGCCGAGTGCGCCGCCGCTCGCGGGTACGGCGCATCGCGGTGCGGTGGCCTCGTGGCTGAGCGCCTGGTCGTGCCTCGAGGCCCGAGCGCGTCCGCGCCCGATATGGACCGGCGAGGAGTAGAACGCCCCGGTTGTGGGCACTCACGTCTCATGACAGAGCGCGAGCGCAACCGCAAAGAGGAAGAGGCCGCCCAGGCCGACGAGGGCCAGGACCAGGAGCCCAAGCAGGCCCAGGAGGACTCGTCGACCACCTGGGACACCGAGGAGCACAGCGACGCGCCGGGTCCGTTTGGCACCGGCGATGAGTAGCGGCGCGACCTCGAAGGTCTAGGGGCGGCTCGCCGAATCGCTGCACCAGGCGGTCGATTACCGCGGTCGGCAGTCGCGCGCGAACCGTCGCCGTTTCGTAACGGAACCGTGACGCCCGGCTCGCTCGCGTCCGTCGCCGGGTGCCACAATGGGCGCATGGCGGATGGCGACTTCCTCGCTCGGATCGACGCTCACATGGAGCGCGGCAACGCTCACATGGAGCGCGGCAACGAAGAGATGCGCCTCACGCGCGAGTTCATGGCGGACAACCGCACGTTCACCCAGCAGATGATCATGCGCGTCGATCGCATGACGCGCGACAACGCGAAGACGATGGATCGCATGGCGGCCGGCATGGATCGTATGGCGGAGAGGATGGATCGCATGGCGGATCGGCTCGCCCGCGGCACCGCTGAGCTCGAGCGCCAGGGCGCCGAGCAGCGCGAGGAGAACCGGGCGGGACGCGAGGCGCTGTTCGCTCTGATCGATCGGATGAACCGGCCCAATCCGCCGGACGCGCGCGGCTGACGACCTCGCGCCCTCCGATATCGTCAGCGCCCTCCAGCGACCGACCCAAGGAGTCCCGCCACAGATGCCAAAGACCGTGATCCTCGGCAGCGCGCGCACGCCGTTCGGCAAGCTCGGCGGCGCGATCTCGTCGCTCGACGCGACCGACCTCGGCGGCCACGCGATCGCGAGCGCGCTCGAGCGGGCCGAGGTCGCGCCGGGCGAGGTCGAGCACGTCGTCATGGGCCAGGTGCTGCAGGCCGGGCAGGGCCAGGTGCCGTCGCGCCAGGCGCAGATCAAGGGTGGAATCCCCAAGGGGGTCTCCTCGGAGACCGTCAACAAGGTCTGCGCGTCGGGGATCCGCTCGGCCGGGATGATCGACCAGGCGGTGCGCGCCGGCGACCTCGAAGTCGCGGTCGCGGGCGGAATGGAGTCGATGTCCAATGCCCCGTACCTGCTTGACGGCGCCCGCTTCGGCTACCGCATGGGCGACCAGCAGGTGCTCGACGCGATGGTCCACGACGGGCTCACCAACCCCTTCACCGACAAGCAGATGTTCGTCGAGGCGACCGAGGTCGGCGACGAGCTCGAGCTCACGCGGCCCGACCTCGACCGCTTCGCGCTGCGCAGCTACGAGTTCGCGGTCGAGGCGACCGACGAAGGCCGGCTGCCCGAGGAGATCGCGCCGGTGACGATCAGCTCACGCAAGGGCGACACGGTCGTCGAGGTCGACGAGGCGCCGCGGCGGGGCAGCTCGCTCGAGTCGCTCGCCAAGCTGCCCGGCCTGGCGGCCAAGGAGGGTTCGCACACCGCGGGCAACCCGCCGGGTGTCAACGACGGCGCCGGCGCGGTAGTGCTCGCCAGCGACGAGTGGGCCAAGCGCAACGGCAAGGCGGTGCTCGCCACGATCGTCGCCCAGGCCGCGGTCGCCGACGACTTCCCCTACCTCGCGCGCACGCCTGCGAACGCGACCAAGGCGGCGCTCGAGAAGGCGGGGCTGAAGGTCGAGGACATCGATCTGTTCGAGATCAACGAGGCGTTCGCGTCGGTGGCGCTGAACACGATGCGGATGCTCGGCGTCGACGAGGACAGGGTCAACGTCAACGGCGGCGCGATCGCGCTCGGCCACCCGATCGGCGCATCGGGTGCGCGCATCCTGGGATCGCTCGTGCGCGAGCTGGGTCGCCGCGGTGGCGGCCTCGGCGTGGCGGCGATCTGCTCCGGCGGCGGCCAGGGCGATGCGGTGATCGTCGAGGTCAACGGCGGGTGAGCGTCTCGCTGCGCCGCTGAGCGCGCGCTCTCGTACGCTTGCGGGGATGGCAACGCCGCCGCGGGAGCTGACCGAGAAGGAGCGCTGGCGCGCGGAGCGCTACGCGGGTACGCCCGAGCGCGACTCGCTGTTCACGACCATCTCGGGCGAGCCGATCGAGCCGCTCTACACCGAGGAGGATCTGCCCGCCGACACCGCCGGTGAGATCGGCCTACCGGGCGAGTTCCCCTACACGCGCGGGGTCTACCCGTCGATGTACCGCGGGCGGTTGTGGACCGTGCGCCAATTCGCGGGCTTCGGCACCGCCGAGGAGACCAACGAGCGCTTCCGCTACCTGCTCGACCACGGCCAGCAGGGGCTCTCGACCGCCTTCGACATGCCCTCGCTGATGGGCCACGACTCCGACCACGCGCGCTCGGAGGGCGAGGTCGGCCGCGAGGGCGTCGCGCTGGACACGCCCGACGACATGGAGACGCTGTTCGCGGGCATCGACATGGGCGCGGTCTCGACCTCGATGACGATCAACGCACCCGCCGCTGTGATGCTCGCCTTCTACGTCGTCGCCGCCGAGCGTCAGGGCGTGCCGGCGCAACACCTCACGGGCACGATCCAGACCGACATCCTCAAGGAGTACATCGCCCAGAAGGAGTGGTGCTTCCCGATCGAGCCCGCGATGCGGCTGATCACCGACATGATCGAGTACTCGACCGAGCGCATGCCGCGCTGGCATCCGATCTCGATCTCCGGCTACCACATCCGCGAGGCGGGCTCGACCGCCGCGCAGGAGCTCGCGTTCACGCTCAAGGACGGCTTCACCTACGTGGAGCGGGCGATCGATCGAGGGCTCGACATCGACGCCTTTGCGCCGCGGCTGTCGTTCTTCTTCAATTCGCACATCGACTTCTTCGAGGAGATCGCCAAGCTGCGCGCCGCCAGGCGCATCTGGGCGCGCGAACTGCGCGACACCTATGGGGCCAAGAGCGAGAAGTCGCTGCGGATGCGCACCCACGCCCAGACCGCCGGGGTGTCGCTCACCGCCCAGCAGCCGCTGAACAACATCACCCGCACCGCGGTCGAGGCGCTCGCGGCCGTGCTGGGGGGTACGCAATCGCTTCACACCAACAGCCACGACGAGGCGCTGGCGCTGCCGACCGAGAGCGCTGTGCGCACCGCGCTGCGCACCCAGCAGATCCTGGCCGAGGAGACCGGGGTGACCAACACCATCGACCCGCTGGCCGGCTCCTACTTCGTCGAGTCGCTTACAGACCGGATGGAGGAGGCCGCCTATGCCTACTTCGCCAAGATCGACGAGCTCGGCGGCATGGTCGAGGCTGTCAAGCAGAACTACCCCCAGCGCGAGATCGCCGACGCGTCATTTCAGTATCAGCAGGAGGTCGACGCGGGCCAACGGATCGTGGTCGGCGTCAACGGCTACACCGAGGGCGACGAAGGCACCATCGAGACACTGCGCATCGATGCCGCGCTCGAGCGCAAGCAGATCGACCGGCTCCAGGGCGTCAAGGCCCAGCGCACCGGCGCGGAGGTCGAGGCCACACTTGAGACGTTGCGTGAGGCCGCGGCGGGCGACGTCAACCTCATGGGCCCATTGATCGAGTGCGCGCGTGCGAACGCCAGCGAGGGCGAGATCGTCGACTCGCTGCAGCGCGTGTTCGGCAAGTACACCGAGACGCCCGTTTTCTAGGGCGTCTCGGGTCCTTGCCTAGGCCTAGCTCAGCTCAGCGGTGCGCGTTGGCCACCCGTGACGCGCTGACGCCCGAGGCGTGGTCAGCATGCGCGGCGATCGCCGTGTGGAAGCGTCCGTCGCGATAGATGCGCAGCGTGCGCTTGTAGCTTGAGCACGTCGAGCCGGTGACGTGACGCAGCCTCGTCTTCGCCACGGTGCGGTAGCCGGTGCTGAAATGGCGCTGGATCAGCAGCGTCGAGCCGTCGTGCTTAGGGCAGACGCGGCCGGAGAAGCTCACGCGCTGGCCGCGCTTGGGCGTGTAGTCGCTGAGCCTGAGGCTGACCCTGGGCCGCACCAGGACCGTCACGGGGGCGGTTGTGTTCGAGCCCTGCTTGGCGAGGTAGCGGGTGTTCACCGTCGGCTTCTGCGTGGCCTGGTAGTCGCCCGCAGCGTTCGTGGTAGCGCCCGGGACGGGCGTGAACACGCCGAACTGGAAGGGATCCGCCTGCAACGTCACGGCCTGCCCGTTGTTGTTGGCTCCGTTGAGCTTGCCCGAGAGCGTCACGGCGCTGCCGTACTTGACCGGGTTGGGCGTGGCAGCGAGCGTCAGCTTGCCACCGGCGCCCGGCTTCGGCGGCTTGGGGGACTTGGCGGCCTCCGCGGTCATCGGGGTCACGGCTAGGGCTGCGCTGCCAAGCGCAAGTGCAAGTCTGGTGCGGTTCATCGGGCTCCTCTGCGTTGGGATCGATCCCTTGCTGTAACGCAGCCGGCCGGTGAGGATTCGTGGGTAATCCCGTAGCTAGTCGATGCGCCGCAGCAAGTCTTCGGGGCTGGCGGGAATCGGCACCGGGAACCCGACGGCAACCGCCACGCTGGCCCGTCGCCCCGAAGGGCCGACCCAGACCGCGCGGTACTTGCCCTGTCAGGCGTCGGGCAGCACCGTGGAGTGGATGCCCTGGCAGTCGCTGGCCAAGCAGGCCACCTAGCGCCACCGCCCACGTGTCGTCGCGCGCCACTGG
>JBPCPD010000051.1:0-3328 GCA_050999535.1 Thermoleophilaceae bacterium | reverse complement strand
CGTGCGAGACCCCTCCAAGTTTCAGGACTTCATCCGCTCGCAGAAGCGCCTCCCGGACACCGGCATGCACTCGCACGACATGCAGTGGGACTTCTGGACGCTCTCGCCCGAGAGCGCGCACCAGGTGACGATCCTGATGTCCGACCGCGGCATCCCGCGGTCGTGGCGCCACCAGCACGGCTTCTCGAGCCACACCTACTCGTGGGTCAACGCCAACGGCGAGCGCTTCTGGGTCAAGTACCACTTCCGCACCGACCAGGGCATCGAGAACCTGCCCGAGGCCGAGGCCGACCGGCTCAAGGGCGAGGACCCCGACTTCCACCGTCGCGACCTGATCGCGGCGATCGACGCGGGCGACCACCCGTCGTGGACGCTCTCGGTCCAGGTGATGCCCTTCGAGGACGCGGCCGACTACCGCTTCAATCCGTTCGACCTGACCAAGGTCTGGCCCAAGGGCGACTACCCGCTGATCCCCGTCGGGCGGATGACGCTCAACCGCAACCCGGAGAACTTCTTCGCCGAGGTCGAGCAGGCGGCGTTCAAGCCGGCGAACCTCGTGCCCGGCACCGGCCTGTCGCCGGACAAGATGCTGATGGCGCGAATCTTCAGTTACCACGACACCCACCTGCACCGCATCGGCGTCAACGCCGACCAGCTGCCGATCAACGCCCCGCGCGCGCCCGTGCACTCGTACAACAAGGACGGGCACATGACCTACCGCCACAACGGCGATCAGCCCGTTTACGCGCCCAACTCCAAGGGCGGACCGGCCGCGGCCGGCGACGAGCACGGCGCCGACCTGGGCTGGGGCGTCGAGGCGGGCGAGCTCGCGCGCTGGGCCTACGAGAAGCACGCCGAGGACGACGATTTCGTCCAACCGCGCACGCTCTACCGCGAGGTCATGGGCGACGGCGAGCGCGAGGAGCTGGTGGCGGGCATCGTCGGTCACGCGAGCAAGCCCGAGGTCGGGGAAGCGATGCACCAGCGGGTTATCGCCTACTGGGCGAGCGTCGACGTCGACCTGGGGGCCCGCGTCGCCGCCGGACTCGGACACGCCGACTGGCCCGGCGGCAATGGTGCCGGACCGGCCTCGGCCGAGGCCACGGAGCTGCTGGCGGCGCGCGCGAACCGGGCCTGAGCGCTCGGGCTCGGCCCGCCGGCACGGCCGCGATGCCCGCGCAACCTCCTGCACCGGACCGGGCGATCACCCTGCTCGCAACGGCGTGAGGCTCCCGGCCGGCGCGTGGATCGACTCCGCGGGCGCCGGCCTGGCGAACAGGAAGCCCTGGCCCGAGTCGCAGCCGAGGCGGGTGACCGCCGCGGCCTGCGCCTCGGTCTCGATCCCCTCGGCCACGACCCTGATGCCCAGCGAGTGGCCCATGCCGACGATCGCCTCGACGATCGCCCCGGCCGCCGGCTGCGTGCCCAGCTCGGCGACGAACCACGAACTCGTCGCCACCCAGGCGCGCGATCGTGTCGCCCGCGCGCAGCCCGCCCGAGAGCCGCCCGGCGACTTCCGTCAGCAGCACGTCGCCGGCGTGGTGGCCCGCGCCGTCGTTGACGTCCTTGAAGCGGTCGAGGTCGATGAAGAGCACCGCCGTCAAGGCGGAGTCGCGCCGGGCGCGAGCGAGCGCGCGCGTGAGGCGATCGAGCAGCAGCGCCCGGTTGGGGAGACCCGTGAGCGCGTCGTGCATGGCGTGGTGGGCCAGCTCCTCGAGCGCGCGCACGCGCTCGACGACGCGGCCGAGCTGGGTACCAATCTGGGCGGCCACCGCGAGCACGCCGTCGTCGCGCGCCGCGGGGAGGTCGCCGAAGATCTCGATCACCCCGACGGTCTCGCTGCCGACGAGGAGCGGGAACGCGAAGGCGCTCGCGATGCCCGCCTCCACGGCGCCCGCGAGCCGTGGGAAGCTCGCATCGAGGCTCAGGTTCTCGATCCAGTGCGGCTCGCCGTCCTCGAGCACGCGGCCGGGCAACCCGACGCCGCGCTCGAAGGTCATCGCCTCGCCGGCCGCACGAAACGCCTCGAAGCGCAGCGGATCGCCGAGGTGCCAGCGGCAGCTCGAGACCAGCCGGCCCGCGGCCGGGTCGACGAGGAAGGCGTGACCGAGCGACCGTCCCAGGTGGGTGCAGATCCCTTCGAGCGCGACCTGAAACGCGTCCGTGAGCGTCGACGCCTCGTTGGCCGCGACCGCCACGGACTCGAGCAGCTCGAGCTCGCGCTGGCGATCGTAGAGCGCCGACGTCGCGCGCTCGGCGATCTCCTCGGCCTCGCGACGCGCGCGCCGCTCGCGCTCGAGCCGTCGCTGCAGCCGCGCGGTCTGGTCGTCGCCGGCGCTCACGCGCGCGACGACCTCACGCGGGCGGCGCTCACGCGCGCGACGACCTCACGCGGGCGCCCGGGCGAACGAGATCTCGAGCAGGCAGCGGTCGTCGCCGCGTTTCATGCAGGTCGGCTGCTCGATCGTCACCCGCTCGGCGTAGTGCGCGCCCGCCCCCTCGAGCAGGCCCTCGGCGAACGAGCACAGCTTGCGCTCGGAGCGGTAGCCCATCCGCAGCCGACCGTCGCCGTCGGGGTCGTGCTCGAAGTCGAACTCCGGCACGTCCGCGCCCGGGTAGAGCTTGCGCACCTCGGGGTGGATGATGTCGTTGAGGGTGAGCACGAAGGTCCTGGCGGAGGAGTGCGGCGCGAAGAGCTGCGGGTAGGTCGTGGCGAACAACGGCAGGGCGCTGCGGCCGAACCACCGCACGACGGCGTCGGGCGGGAGGTCGAGCGCGCCCGACGCGGCCCCGACGAGCTTGAAGAAGTCGGCGTCGTCATAGCTGCCGAGCGACGTGTAGGAGCCGCCGAGCCCGGCCGCGTCGAGCAGATCGTCCCAGGTGTCCTCGCCGTAGTCGCGGCTGACGATCTGCTCGAGCAGGTTGAAGACGATGCCCTTCACCGCTGCACCTCCTGTTCGCTTCCCACGCGGCGGCTCCCTCTCCTCTCGGCGTGCGCGACGGATCGCTTGAGCGCGGAAGGGTGCGAGACTGCCCGCACCGTTCCCAACGCGAAGGAGACTCCGCCGCATGATCACCAAGCTCGACCTCGTCGGCATCCCCTCGCAGGACGCCGACCGCGCCCGGCGCTTCTACGTCGAGACGCTCGGACTGCGAGCCGACGCCAACGCCGACTACGACGTCTGGGCCGGCGAGACGTGCCTGGGCATCTGGGAGCCCGAGCGCGTGGGCATGGCGTTCGCCCCGCAGAAGAACGCCCATCCCGCGCTGCACGTCGAAGATGTCGCGGCGGCGCGCGCCGAGCTCGAGGCCAAGGGCGTCGAGTTCT
>JBPCPD010000170.1:0-5082 GCA_050999535.1 Thermoleophilaceae bacterium | reverse complement strand
CCGTGAAGACGTACTCGGGCGGCATGCGCCGGCGGCTCGACCTCGGCGCCGCGCTCGTCGCGCGGCCGCCGGTGCTGTTCCTCGACGAGCCGACCACCGGCCTCGACCCGCGCAGCCGGATCGGCATGTGGGCGACGATCGAGGAGCGCGTCGCCGGCGGCACGACCGTGCTGCTCACGACCCAGTACCTCGACGAGGCCGACCGCCTCGCCGACCGGATCGCGGTGATCGACCACGGCCTCGTGATCGCCGAGGGCACCTCGGACGAGCTCAAGGACCGCGTCGGCGGCGAGCGCCTCGACATCGAGCTCGAGGATCCCGGCACCGGCCAGTCGGCGATCGCGGCGCTGGCCCCGATGGCCTCGGAGCGCCCCACGGTGGAAGGCGCCGCGCTGCGGCTGCCGATGCCCGACCGTCGCGGCGTGATCACCGAGGCCGTGCGCCGGCTCGACGAGGCCGGCGTAGGCGTCCAGGACATCGCCGTGCGGCGCCCGACGCTTGACGACGTCTTCATCTCGCTGACCGGCCGGGCGGCCGAGCCCGAGACGCCGGAGCCCGACGACGAGGTTCGCGACCCGGGCGAGGTGGCCGCATGAGGTCGCTCGCGCTCGCCGCCTCGGACTCGATGGTGCTCGCCCGGCGCAACCTGCTGCGCATCCCGCGCCAGCCCGACCTGCTGATCGGCTTCACGCTGCAGCCGGTCATGTTCGTCGTGCTGTTCGTCTACGTCTTCGGTGGGGCGATCCGGCTGCCCAGCTTCTACGACGGCTACGCCGACTTCATGCTGCCCGGGATCATCGTCCAGACGATGTCCTTTGGCGGCTTCGTGACCGCGCTCGGCCTCGCCGACGACCTCGGCAAGGGGCTGATCGACCGCTTCCGGTCGCTGCCGATGGCCCGCTCGGCGGTGCTCGTCGGGCGCACGGTCGCCGACATCGCCACCAACACGATCTCGCTGGCGATCATGATCGCCGTCGGCATGCTGGTCGGGTTCTCGTTCGGCACCGGACCGCTCGAGATCGCCGCCGGGCTCGGGCTGATGCTGCTGTTCGGCTTCGCCTTCTCGTGGATCTTCGCGCTGATCGGGATGACGGTGTCCTCCGGCGAGGCGGCCAACGCGGTCGGGTTCATGGTGATCTTCCCGCTGACGTTCATCTCGTCGGCCTTCGTCCCACCAGAGACGTTCCCCGCCGCGCTCGAGGCGTTCGCCGCGGTCAATCCGTTCACGATCACCGTCGACGCGATGCGCGCGCTGTTCCTGGGCGCGCCCGCCGGCAACAACATCTGGGGCGCGGTCGCCTGGTCAGTCGGGCTGATCCTTGTGTTCGCCCCGCTCGCGGTCCGCCGCTACCGCCGCGCGGTGGCGAGCTAGCTGGCTGCCGGGGCACCTGGAAGTCGCCAGGGCCGCGGCGGTGAGAGCGAGTCGGCCCGGCGATCGCGCTGAGTCGGGCGATGGCTGCGCTCTCGGTCTTGCCGGCCAACGCCCAGTCGCTCGCGGAGGCGGACACGTACTTCCAGGAGGGACCTTTAGTCTCACCGCGTGCGCCGCTCGAAGATCGTCGCGACGATCGGACCCGCCTGCGACGACCCCGAGACGCTCGTGCGTCTGATCGAGGCCGGGATGGACGTCGCGCGCCTGAACTTCGCCCACGGGACGCTCGAGGAGAAGGCCGAGACGGCCGACCGGATTCGCGCCGCGGCCGAGCGCGCCGGACGCCAGGTCGCCCTGCTCCAGGACCTGCCCGGACCCAAGCTGCGCATCGGTCCGCTCATCGACGGGGTCGCCGAGGTCAAGCCCGGCGAGCGCCTGACGCTGGTCTGCGGATCCGACGACGAGGGCGACGCCCGGCGCATGAGCGTCGCCTGGACCGGGCTCGCCTCCGCGCTCGCGCCCGAAGAGATCGTCTACCTGGCCGACGGCAGCGTGCGCCTGCGCGTCGAAGCCGTGCGCGCGGGTGAGGGCGAGATCGACACCATCGTCGAGGTGGGCGGCCACGTCTCCTCGCGGCAGGGCCTCAACGTCCCGGGTGAGCTCGCCGCGCTGCCCTCGGTCGCCGAGGACGACCTCGAGCGGTTGCGCTTCGGCGCTTCGATCGGGATCGACGTGGTCGCGCTGAGCTTCGTCCGCCGCGCCGAGGAGATCACCGACGTTCGCCAGTACACCGACTCCCCGCTGATCGCCAAGATCGAGAAGCCGCAGGCCGTCGCCAACGCCGAGGCGATCGTCGAGGCGGCCGACTGCGTGATGGTCGCCCGCGGTGACCTGGGCATCGAGCTGCGGATCGAGGACGTGCCGATGGTCCAGAAGCGGGTGATCACGCTCGCGGGCGCGCACGCGCGACCGGTCATCACCGCGACCCAGATGCTCGACTCGATGGTCACCTCCCCGCGCCCGACGCGCGCCGAGGTGACCGACGTCGCCAACGCCATCCTCGACGGCACCGACGCGCTGATGCTCTCGCAGGAGACCGCCGTCGGAGCCCATCCGGTCGAGGCGGTCGCGATGATGGCATCGATCGCGGAGCGCACCGAGCCCGAGGCGCCCTACGCGGTCTGGAACGAGAGCCGTGTACGGCGTGTCGCGTGCGCGCAACACGACCCCGCCTACACCGTCGCCTACAATGCCTGCGCGGCCGCGCGTCAGATCGAGCTCGCGGCGCTGATCGTGCCCACGCTCTCCGGGCGCTCCGCGCGCCTGCTGTCCGCCCACCGCCCGCAGGTGCCGATCTACGCGCTGTCGCCGATCGCGGAGACGGTCCGGCGCTGCGCGATGATGTGGGGCGTCCAGGGAGCCTGGATCGCGCGCCACGAGATCACCGAGGAGCTGATCGCGGACTCGGTCAGGCGCGCGCTCGAGCTCGGCTGGGTCACACCCGGCGAGCGGGTCGGCATCACCGCGGGCCTGCCCAGCGGCAGTCCCGGCTCGACCAGCCTGTTCCAGATCCAGCGCGCATAGCCGGCCTGAGCCGGGCCGTGGGCGCGGACCTCGCTCGGTACCGGCAAGCGCTCAAGGGTTCGCAGCCGGAGGCCGATGCGAGGTGGGATGGCATAACGTCTCCTCCGCGGCTCGACGTTCCACTTCAAGGTCGCGCTGATGACCCTCGTGCCGGTGCTCGTGCTGGCGGTGGTGCTGTCCAAGAGCTTCACCGGGTCGATGCGCGAGCGGGCGCTGCAGGACGCCGAGAGCAGGGCGCTGGTCGTCGAGCGCCTCGTCGGCGAGCAACGGCTGGCCGCGACGGTGGGTGGGCGCTCGGGCCGCGGCCGTTCCACGACCCGGCGCGCCAGGCCGCCCAGACCGAGCACCAGGCGATGCGCGATGCGCTGACCGGCCTCCCCAACCGAGCGCTGTTCAACCGTCTGCTGGAGGACGCCCTGAGCTCGCGTCGCGGCGACGGCCGGTTGCGGTCCTGCTGATGGACCTCGACCGCTTCAATGAGATCAACGACACCCTCGGCCATTTCAACGGCGACGTCGTCATCGAGCGCGTCGGCGAGCGCCTGCGCACGGTCGTGCGCGAGGGCGACACCGTCGCCCGGCTGGGCGGGGACGAGTTCGCGATGCTGCTCTGTGGTGTCTCCTCGGCCGAGGCCGTGGCCGCCACCGCCGATCGTGTGCACCGCGCGCTCGAGGAGCCCTTCACGGCCGGCGGCCTCGCGCTCAAGGTCGAGGCGAGCATCGGCATCACGCCTGCACCCCCAGGACGGCGATCGCGCCGGCGCCCTGCTGCGCGCGGCCGACGTGGCGATGTACGCCGCCAAGCAGGCCCACACAGGCCACGCCTTCTACAGCCCCGACCAGCATCAGTACAGCCCCGCGCGGCTCGGGCTCGTCGCCCAGCTCGCCCGCGCCATGGACAGCCACGAGCTCGTCCTGCACTACCAGCCCAAGGCGAACCTCAGGACCGGCGAGATCGACGGCGTCGAGGCCCTGGTGCGCTGGCACCATCCCCAGCGCGGCCTGCTCTACCCCGGCGAGTTCATCCCGGTCACCGAGCGCACCTCCCTGATCCGCCCGGTCACGATCCACCTGCTCGAGCGTGCGCTGGACCAGATCTGCGATTGGGAGCGGGAGGGGAGGGGCCTGAGCATCGCCGTCAACCTCTCCGCCCAGATCCTGCTCGACCTCGGGCTGCCGGGCGAGATCGGCAGGATGCTCTCGCGCGTCGGAGCGCCGCCGGAGCGGCTCGAGCTCGAGGTCACCGAGAGCGCGATCATGTACGACCCGCGCCGCACCAAGCGCGTGCTCGACGAGCTGCACGAGATGGGGCTCAGGGTCGCGATCGACGACTTCGGGACCGGCTACTCCTCGCTGGTCTCGCTGCGCACCCTCCCGATCTCGACGATCAAGATCGACAAGTCGTTCGTGATGGGGATGGAGCACGACGCCAACGACGCCGCGATCGTCAAGTCGACCGCCCAGCTGGGCAGCAACCTCGGCCTGACGGTCGTCGCCGAGGGAGTCGAGACCCCGGCGGCGTGGAACGAGCTCAAGCAGCTCGGTTGCGACTACGCGCAGGGCTACTACCTCTCCAAGCCACTCGACAGCGAGCAGTTCATGCGCTGGCTGGTCGCCTACCGCGGGCTGTTCGAGGACCGCCTGCAGGCGCCGGCGAGGCCCCGGCGGCTGCCGGCGATGGCGGGCGCGGGGCTGCCCGCGATCGCGACCGGGCACACTGGGGCTGACCCCTACCACGAGGAGCATCGCGATGCCTTCGCTCATCAGCCGCATCACCCGCTTGGCCCGCAGTTCCAAGGGGCGCGACCTGACCCAGCGCGCCCAGCGTTACGCCTCGAGCCCCGAGGGCAAGCGCAAGATCGAGCAGGTCCGCCGCCGCGCCGGGCGCCGCCGGTAGAGCACTCAGGGCTGCTGCTCGGCCGGCGGGACGCTCGGGCTCACGTGCAGTGCCCCGCCGGCCGCCACCGAGACCGCGCGGCGGCCCTGGACGAGCTCGATCAGCTCTTCGCCGACCAGCTCGCGGCGCCAGCCCCGGAGCGCGCGGACGTCGGCGTCCTCGGGGTGCTCGCCCCGGCGCACGGTCGCGATCAGCGCTGCCAGCTCGGACTGGGTGGCGATCAGCTCGGT
>JBPCPD010000093.1:0-5139 GCA_050999535.1 Thermoleophilaceae bacterium | reverse complement strand
GCGGATCCGGGCGGTGGTGCCCGAGGGCAGGCGCAGCGTGAAGTGGTCCGACATGTGGCACAGCGTAACACCGTGGTCCCGTCGGCGAGAGCTCCAGACGTCGCTGAGCGGGACGGCGGCCAGCCCGGCCGGCGAATCTCGGATCCGCACAGACCGTCGCCTACGCCGCCTCGTGCGAGCGCCAGGACCACTCGGTCGTCGTCTCGCTCGACGAGTCGCGTTACCCGTATACGACCGACCACACCGAGGACGCCATCCGCGCGGGGGAGGCGGCGCTGCTGCACATCGACCGCTCCGGGGCCGACCAGAACCGCGAGGAGTCGCTGCGCGGGATCCCGACCCGATCGGGCTATGACCGCGACGAGTACCCGCCGGCGGTCTCGAGCGAGGGCGGATCCGGCGCCGACGTGCGCTACGTGCCCTCCGGCGACAACCGCGGCGCCGGCGCCTCGATGGGCAGCCAGCTCGAAGGCTGGTGCGAGGACCAGCCCTTCCGCATCAAGACCGTCCCGTGAGACCCGCGCCACGCGCCCTGCCGAGAGAACTCCGCTGCCGCGCTACTCGCGCACGCGCAGCACGCCGATCGTGCGCTTCTCGGCGCCGTTGGCGGACGTGAAGGCGATCTCGTAGCGGCCCCGCTCGGTCGGGAGGACGTCGAAGCGCGCCGGCGTCGAGGGCTCGGCGCTCGTCTCGAGCCCGAGCTCGGCGAGCTCGACGCGACCGGGCGCGAGCACGCCCACCGAGACGCTGGCGGCGCGGCCGGCCTCGAGCGTACGGGTCTGCGCTTTCGAGCCCGCCTGGAAGCGCAGCGGCTTCGGGCCGGCGGCGGCCGGGCCGGGCGACGCCGCCGGGGTGGGGGAGGGCGTTCGCGGCTGCGCGGCCTCGGTGCGCTCGCGCTGCTGATCGCGCTCCTCTGCCGGGCGCGTGAACGAGGTCACCAGCGCCGCGAGCCCGAGCACGATCGCGAACAGCAGGATGGCGCGGCGGAACTCCATCGGCGCCCGATGCTAGTGCTCCCTGCCCGTGTGGCCGCGTAGACGAATGGACGAGTCCACTTCCTGAGCAACTTCTAAAGGTCGCCGCTGGGCGGTCCGATCTAGAGGTCAAGCCAGAGCCACGGTGACAAGGGCAAACCCCTCGCGAGGCGGGGACGCAAAGCGATCGCGAGGTTGGTGACGCGCCCGAGGTGGCAGTAGACGCGCGCGAGGTCCTGAGCCGGAACGGCGTCCGAGCCGGCCAGCGTGCGGACGAGCGCGAAGGCGCTCAGATCGATCCCCTCGACCTTCAGACCCGCACCCCGAACCGCCTCGAGCAGGCGCTCGATCATCGTCCGGCGCGCGGCCACGACGACGACGCGGTCGCGCGGAGATCCGTCGACGTTGGCGTGCTCGACGACCTGGTGGTCGAGGATCGCGTCCTCGAGTGGCATCGGCACCGCCTCGGCGGCCTGGAAGCGAACGGCGCGATCGCGCTCGCGATCGTCCTCGATGCGCGGGAGGTCGAGCTGGCGCACGACGATCTGCTGGTTCGCGACCCCGAGGCGGACGTTGCGCGGCAGCGACTCGGCGCGGAAGAACTCCCTGATCTCGCCGGCGAGCTCGTCCGGGCGGCGCACCTCCCCGTCGGGCGCGATGCCCTCCGAGAGCTCGCAGCTCGCGACGCGCGCGACGACGCCGTCCTTGACCTCGGCGGCGGCCAGGTAGGAGCCGTCGATGTCGAGACCGACGGTGCCGGGGGCTTGCTTTCGCAGGGAGAGTTGCACGAGGGAGGATCGGATCGGGCGGTGGCCCTCCTCCTATCGGCCGTGACGCGGCCGCCTTTAGCCCCCGGCTGCGACCTGGCGGGTCGGCCCCCCAGGGCAGGACCGCGGGGCTCAGCTCAGCTGAGGAAGAGCGAGCGGTAGGCGTCGATCAGCTCGGCTCCGGCGAGCAGCCCGACGATGCCCCCGAGCGCCAGGAACGGCCCGAACGGAACGCCCGTCTTGCGGCCCGCACCGCCCTTGACGGCGATGATCCCGACGCCGATCAGGCTGCCCGCGAGGAAGGCGACGAACATCGCGGGCACGATCGACGCCCCGAGGTAGAGCCCCATCGCCCCGGCGAGCTTGACGTCGCCCATCCCCATGCCGGCCGGATTGACGAGCGCGGTGACCAGCAGGAACGCGAACGCCCCGCCGCCGGCGATCGCGAGCCCGGGCAGCTCGTCGAGGCGGAGGGCGAACGCGGTCAGCGCCCCCCAGACCACGAGCGGCGCAACGATCTTGTTGGGGATGATCCGGTGCTCGAGGTCGATCGCGGCGGCGGCCAGCAGCGCCGCGACCAGCGGCAGTTGCCACACCAGGTCGATGTCGAACCCGGCGATGACCACGACCGCGGCGAAGGCCAGGCCCGTCGCGAGCTCGACGAGCGGGTAGCGCGGCGAGATCGCCACGCCGCAGGAACGGCAGCGCCCGCGCAGCACCAGCCACGAGATCACGGGTACGTTGTCGCGCTCGGCGAGCTGGGTGCCGCACGCAGGACAGCGCGAGCGCGGATGCACCACGGACTCGCCGCGGGGCAGCCGATGGACAACGACGTTGAGGAAGGAGCCCACGAGGGTGCCGAGGACCCCGATCGCTGTCACGGCAACTGCCACGCCGCGATGATGACTACCGGACCGGCCGGGCGGTCCGAGGTCGGGCTACTGCCCGCGAGGCAGCTCGCGCCAGGTGCTGGGCGTGCGCACCGCTCTCGCGTTGCCCTGGAACGCATCGAAGACGCGCTCGTCGAAGATCACGTTGGCCTTGCTCGAGCCCGCAACCAGTCCACCGGGCCCGTCGATGGCCACCGCCCCCTGGATGAGCGCGGTCCCGCCGATAGTCACTACGGCCCCCGAGGACCCCTGCAGATTGCCCATGTAGAGGAGCCCGTAGAAGACGGAGTTGCCCCCCAGCGAGAACGTCCCGCGGGCGATGTAGAGCGCTCCGGGGGCGGCCTCGCTGTTGGCTGCCGCGCCGCCGCAGCCTGTGAAGTCCTCCACGTAGACGGCGGGGCCCGTGAGCGACGAAGGGCATGCCGCCCCGGCGGGGTAGTAGGTGTTCAGCGCCATCGCCCGCGACTTGAAGGCGGCCAGGTCGACCGGGGACATCGCGGTCGGGGGGGAGCTGGGAGACGACTCCGCCGTGGGCGGGCTGACCTGGCCCGGCCTGAATTTCATGCAGGGTGAGGGGAAAGGAGCGATGCAGCGGGCGACCAGGCCGGCCGGCTGGGCGGAGGAGCCCTGGGTGTCGACGATGACCTTGTTTCCGTTGTTGCTGGTCGCGAACCAGTTGGCCGTGACCACGTTCCTCGGGAAGCCCAGCGAGGTCGCCTCCTGGTTGACCATCGTGATCACGGTCCGCTGCGTGCAGCGGGCCGTGCCCGAGGCGCGCACCCACAACCTGCCGTTCCCATTGGCGTCGTAGGTCGGCTGGGCGTTGACGATCTGCGCGTCGTAGTAGTCGGCGGGCGGGAGGCCGTCGTCATGCACCGAGGTCGTCCACAGCGGTGCGGCGGACCCCGTCGGACACGCCGAGGAGCTGTAGTCGGCGGTCTTCGCGCTCTCCTCCAGAGAGCCGGTGTCGGGACAGAGCACGCTCGCGGCTGCCGCCGGCGTGCAGGACAACGGGTACGCACCCACCCCGGTCGCCTCCGGCCAGGCCTGGGTCAGCCGCAGCACCTGGGCGTCCAGGGCGGACTCCGCGATGTTGAACGCCGACTCGCGAATTCGCTCGCGGCCGGACTGCGACTGCTCACCGTCGACGTACGAAGCCGTCGCCAGCCCCAACCCCATCATCAGGCCGAGGACGATGATCGCGATGACCAGCGCCAATCCGCCATCCTGTCCCAGACGCTCCCTCACTGGATCGTCACCGGCTGGCTCAGTTGATTGCTGCCGCCGCCCGAGTCGGTGACCCTCAACGTGAAGGTCTGGGTGCTGCCGGAGGCAAGCGCCGGATAGGCCGGGTAGTCCAACCGGACGTTGGTGCCGCCGGCGACAGCGGTGCCGTTGACGCTCCACTGATACGAGAGGGCCCCTCCTTCGGGATCCTGGGACTGGGAGGCGTTGAGCAGCACGTGCCCGTTCTGCTGCGCGACGGTGAACGTGGCCGTGGGCGCGCGGTTGGCGTTACGCAGCCTGACCGCGCTCGTCAGCTCGGCACCCGAGCGCGAGCTGGCCGGCTCGGGGTTGACGAACAGGTTGGTCTGGCCGCGCCGTGCTCGCGATCCTCGCCGTGCTGCTGCTGGCGACGGTCGCCTACGTGGTCACCACCAACCAGATCAGCTCGCGCACGGACGCGATCGCCAAGGCGCGCGCCGACACCGCGGCTGCCCAGGCACGCGTGAGCGCGCTCGGGCCCTTCCAGAAGTTCGCGCAGATCAAGCAGACCCGGCTCGCGTCCGTCGAGCAGCTCGCGAGCGCGCGCTTCGACTGGGAGCGCCTGATGCGCGAGCTCGCGCTCGTGCTCCCGGAGGGATCGTCCCTGCGCGATGTCACGGCCTCGGCGACGGGCGCGAGCGAGGGCGCCGCGACCGCGACGGCCACCGGTGCGCCCGCGACGAGCACCGCTGCGCCCGCCGGGACGCCCTCGGCGCAGCTCACGGGCTGCGCGACCAGCCAGCGCGAGGTCGCCGTGATGATGGTGCGCCTGCGCCAGATGCACCGGGCGCTCGACGTCACGCTGACCGACTCCACGGGACCGAGCGCCACGACCTCCTCCAGCGGGTCACCCGCGACCGGCGTTGGTGACGTCGCCAACACCAGCTGCGCGCCGGACGACTACACCTTCGACGCCACCGTGAGCTTCGGACCCGAGCCGGCCGCTGCCCAGGGCGGCGACGGTTCGGCGCCGCCGACTCCGGCTCGCCTCGGGGGCGGGTCATGAGCATCTCCGCGCGCGACAAGAAGATCGTGATGATCCTCGTTCCGATCCTCGTGCTGGCCGGCTACTGGTTTCTCGTGCTCACTCCCAAGCGTGAGGAGGCGGCCCGGCTGGACTCCACGCTGACCAAGGTGGAGTCCGAGCGCAGCCGCTGCGACCGCAGGTCGGCGATCACGCCGAGGAGGAAGGGGACGACCGGCTTCACTGTGCCGCTCCGGCGCCGCCGGCCGGGACCGCGG
>JBPCPD010000048.1:0-2583 GCA_050999535.1 Thermoleophilaceae bacterium | reverse complement strand
ATCGGCGCCCGCGCACGCGGCAGGCGCGGCGGCCACGTCCTCGACCTCGGCGTCCTCGACGGCCGCCCAGGCGAGGCCGAGCTCGGCCGCGCGCGCACCGTCGATGCGCTCGCCGAAGAGCGCCATCGCAGCGGTGGCCTCGCGCTGCCCGGTGCGGCCCAGCAGCACGCCGTGGCCGCCGCCGGGGTGCAGGCCGATCGGCAGGAAGCCCGAGACGAGCTTCGCCTCGCGCGAGACGATCCGCAGGTCGGCCGCGAACGCGAGGTTGATCCCGGCCCCGACCGCGCCGCCGCGCACGGCGGCGATCGTCGGCGGCTCGAGCTCGCCGACGCGGGCGAAGGAGCGGTAGACCTCGCCGAGTCCGTCCCAGCTCTCGGGCGTCGCGGGATCGCGTCCTGCCTGCGCGAGCAGCTCGCGGTCCCCGCCCGCGCAGAAGAAGCCGCCCCCGCCCCGGACCACGACCGCGCCGACGCTCGCGTCAGCGTCGCTCTGCTCGCCTGCCGCCGTCAGCTCGCGCGCCATCGACAGGGTCAGCGCGTTGCGGCGGGCCGGTGCGGCGAGCGTGATGGTCGCCACCCCCTCGACGTGCTCGACGGTGATCTCGGCGACCATGCCCGTGAAGCTAGCCGAGGTTCTGCGAGGTGGTGTGGCCGCGAGGCTGCTCAGAGCTCGCGCGAGAAGCCGCGCGAGTCCTCGAGCGGGCGGTAGATCTCCTTGAAGTCAAACGCGTAGTCGAACTCGTCGTGCTCGTCCTCGCTCGCAGCCTGGACGTCGACGTTGTGGACGATCAGCAGCTCCTCGTTGGAGTTCGACGCCTGGATCAGGCACATGCCCGACGGTGCCCAGATCCCCGAGCCGCCCCAGAAGCCGGCGCCGGTGATGCCGTGGGTGCCGACCGCGTTGCAGGCGATCGTCCAGACCTGGTTGGTCGCCGAGGCGGCGGGCATGACCGAGTCCCAGAGCTCGCCGTAGTACTGGTGGGTACGCACGTTCATCCCGGGGTAGTCACGGGTCGCGGCGGATCGCCAGCTGGCGAGCTGGATCATGGCGTTGACCTCGTCGACGACCGCGTACTCGCGCAGCAGCGCGCTGAAGAGATAGTCGTAGCAAGTCGTGAACCCGAGGCGGCCGTGCTGCGTCTCGAGCACCAGGCGATCGTCGCGCCCGCTCTCGGTGTACTCCTTCTCGAGGCCGGGGAGGAAGACCTTGTCGTAGGTGTTGTCGTCGGCGAGGTAGTCCGCGTCGCGGCCGACGGTGAAGGTCCTGTTGAGGTACTTGCCATCCGCGCCCGGCACCAGCCCGTTGAGCGTGATCGACTCGAAGTCGTCGTCGAGCAGCGGCTGCAGCTCGGCCTCGATCCAGTCGCTCTGCTCGGCGAGCAGGGCGGTGCCCATGTAGGAGCGGCAATGCTTGCGGTCCTCCCAGAAGTAGCCCGACAGGCAGAGCTCGGGGAACACCGCGAGGTTGACCCCGCGCGCCTTGAAGATGCGCGCCGCGCGCAGGATCTTGTCCTTGTTGGCCTCGACGTCGGGGACCGCCGCGTGGATGTTCGCGATCCCGATCGAGAGCTTGGACGGGTCGTCGCAGTAGGTGCGCTCGGCAATCAGGAACTCGTCGACGGTCTCCATGGCTAGTGATCGAGCTCGCGGGCCACGGCGCTCACGGTACCCGAGCGCGCAAGCGCAAGCCGACGCGGGGATTCGAACCCCGGACCCCCACTTTACGAGAGTGGTGCTCTACCAGCTGAGCTACGTCGGCGCGGGGCGGAGTCTAGCCCGGCCCGGGGGGCGAGATCGCGGCGCGCCGGAGCCTGTTGCGGTGATCCGGCGCCGCCGACGGTGCCCCGTCTGTCAGTCGGGGGTGGGGCCGGCTCGCGCGCAGTGAGCGCATCGACCCGCATCAGGCAGTTGCCGCGGCTCGCGACGCAGGCCTCCCGTGCAACTAGTTACCTAAGGGTGACAACACGCTTACCTCCAGGTACTATGTAGCGATGGTCGAAGGCGAGCGCATAGGCAGGCTGTTCCCGGCCGGGGGGCCGGTACCCCCGGAGCTTGTAATTGGGAGGACGGGCGAGATCGACGAGATTGAGCGTCGACTGCGAGAGGCCATCCACACGATGCTCACCGGTCCCCGCCGGATCGGCAAGACCACGGTCTGCGACGCGGTGTGCGAGCGGCTTCGGCAGGAAGGCTTCACGGTCGTGAGGGTCGAGGTGCCGGAGCGCCCCGACGCCCGCGAGCTGCTTCAACTCGTGGTCGATCGCTGCAACCGGATCTCGCTGGCTTCCAAGACACGACGGCTGACCCGGATCGCTCGACCGCTGATTGAGGACGTGCTGAAGACGGCGGGAATTCCCTTGGACCTGAGCGAGCTCGCGGCCGAGCCGGGTGCGATGCCTACGAGAGACATCCTGTCGCTGCCCAGAGCGCTGCTCGAGCCGAGCGGAAGACCCGTGGTCCTGTTCCTCGACGAGTTGCAGCGGGTGGTCGACTACGCCGACGGCGAGCAGATCCTCGGTGATCTCGTCGATCTCTACAGCGGCGCCACCGATGTCGTGGTCCTGGTCGATGGCAGCGACGAGCG
>JBPCPD010000246.1:0-10911 GCA_050999535.1 Thermoleophilaceae bacterium | reverse complement strand
GCGGTGGGCTTTGGCGGTGGCACGGCATCGCGGGCGGCGCCGATCGCGGCGATCAGCTCGGCGCCGCGTCGGTGCAGCGTCTGCTGGGGCAGCCCGCGGATGTTCTCCAGCGCAAGACGGTCCTTGGGCCGCCGTCGGGCGAGTTCGACTACGACCTGGTCCGGCACCACCGAGGGCGGCGGGCGGTCGTCGGCGCGGGCAATCCCGTCGCGCCACTCGCACAGCGCGCGGGCGCTCGCTCGGGCTCGGTCGTCGAGGCGCGAGAGCTTGGGCAGGCGCTCGTACGCGCGCTGGGCGCTGCGCACGTCGTTCGACGCCTCCACGAGCAGGCTCTCCTCCCGCGCCCAGGCGAGCCGACCCTTGCCCTCCAGCTCGTGCTTCAGCGCCTCGCCGAGCACCAGCAGGCAGCGGGCGTCGTCGGCGGCGTAGCCAAGCTGGCTCGCGGTCAGCGGCCTGCGATCCCAGCGAGTGAAGCCCTCGCCGCCGCCGAGCCCGACGCCGAGCACTCGACGCACCAGGCCCTCGTATCCCTCCTGATTGCCGAAGCCGAGGAATCCGGCCGCGACCTGGGTGTCGAAGACCGCTGTCACCTCCGTCTCCCAGGTGCGGCGCAGGATCGCCACGTCCTGGCGGCCGGCGTGCATGATCACCGCCACGGCCGGGTCGGCAAGCACTGCGGCGAGCGGCGCGACGTCGAGCGGGACGTCCTCGTCGAGCGGGTCGAGGATCTCCGTCCGGATCCCGTTCGGCCCGTTCGGGTCCCGCACGGCGACCTGGATCAAGCACAGCTGCGCCTGGTAGCGGCGCTCGGAGACGAACTCGGTGTCGATTGCGATGCGTCCCTGCTCGAAGGCGCTCGCGGCGATCTCGACGATCACGTCACCGAACCTACCGTCCGCGTGCGGCTCTGCGTCCGACACCGAGCGCCGGTGCGCCCCGGCCAAGGCGCTCGCGCGCCAGGGTCGCAAGCGAGCCGGCGGCGAAGGCCGCGAGGTCGGCCAGCGCGCTCCACAGGTGCCCGGCCGGCCCCGTCATCAGCCAGGCTTCGAGGCGCTCGCGCGGATCGCGAACGATCACCGGTGCGGGCGCTGGGGTGCCATCGCCCGTCACGCTAGCGCCCCGCCGCCGCGCGCCGCCCGCGCTATCGTGCTGCGCCTCCATGGCCCGCGTCCAGACGACCACCAAGGACCTCGGCGACTCACGCGTGCGCGTCGAGGCCGAGGTCGCCGCCGACGCCGTCGAGGGCGCGGTCCACGACGCCGCGGCCCGGCTCGGGCGCGACATGAAGGTGGACGGCTTCCGCGAGGGCAAGATTCCGCCCCAGGTCGTGCTGCAGCAGGTCGGCCACACCGCCGTCGTCGACGAGGCCGTCCGCCACACGATGCCCGAGTGGTACGAGGACGCAGTCCGCGCAGCGGGCATCGCCACCGTGGGCAGTCCCGACCTCGATCTCGACGCGCTGCCCGACAAGGGCAGCCCGCTCGCGTTCAGCTTCGAGGTCGGCGTGCGCCCGACGGCCACGCTCGGCGACTACAAGGGCGTCGACGTGGCTCGCCGCGACCCCGAGGTGGGCGACGAGCAGATCCAGGCCGAGATCGATCGCCTGCGCGAGTCGCTGGCCTCGCTCGAGACCGTCGAGCGCGCCGCCGCCGGCGGCGACTACGTCGTGATCGACTTCACCGGCTCGATCGCCGACGAGCCGTTCGAGGGCGGCGAGGCACGCGGCTTCCTGCTCGAGCTCGGCTCGGGGCGGCTCGTCGAGGGCTTCGAGGCGCAGCTCGAGGGCGCGTCCGCGGGCGAACAGCGAACGGTGGCGGTCACCTTTCCCGATGACTACCAGGCCGAGCGCCTCGCCGGCCAGGACGCGTCGTTCGCGGTGACGGTCAAGGAGGTCAAGCAGAAGCGGCTGCCCGCGGTCGACGACGACGTGGTGATCGAGGCGGGCGGCTGTGAATCCCTCGACGAGCTGCGCGGCGAGATCCGCGACCAGCTCAGCGAGTCCCAGGCCGGGGAGATCGAGCGCGACTTCCGCGAAGCCGCGGTCAACGCGGTCGCCGCTGGGGCGACCGTCGTGGTGCCCCATGACCTCGTGCATGCCAAAGCGCACGAGATGTGGCACGTCACCGCGCATCGGCTGCGCGAGCAGGGCCTCGCGCCCGAGCAGTACCTCCAGATGACGGGCAAGACCGAGGAGGAGCTGATAACCGCGTCCGAGGGCGATGCCGAGCTGGCGCTGCGCCGCGAGGCGACCCTGACCGCCCTGATCGAGGCGGAGGGCATCGAGGTCTCCGAGGACGAGCTGATGGACGCCCTGCGCGAGGCCGCATCCCAGCCCGGCACGCCGGGCGCCAGCGACAAGGCGCTGCGGCGCTCGCTCAAGAAGGCACGCGCCCGCGGCACCGACGATGCGCTGCGCGAGGACATCGCGATGCGCAGGGCCGTCGACCTGATCGTCGAGCACGCGACGACCATCCCGGCCGAGCAGGCGCCGGCCCGCGAAGAGCTGTTGACGCCCGAGAACGAGGGCGCACAGGAGGGCTCGCAGAAGATCTGGACGCCCGGGTCCTGAGAATCTCGCCCAAAGCCCATTGCTAGACTCGGCGGCGCCGGTGGCCTATTCGGATCGCGCGCCCCGGAAGGATTCCGTCCGAGCAAGCGAAACAGAGCGAGTGCAATGAGCCCACTGGTCCCAATGGTCGTCGAGCAGACCTCTCGCGGAGAGCGCGCCTTCGACATCTACTCGCGCCTCCTCAACGAGCGCATCGTGTTCCTCGGAACGCCGGTGACCGACGAGATCGCGAACCTGATCGTCGCCCAGCTGCTGCACCTGCAGGCCGAGGATCCCGACAAGGACATCTCGCTCTACATCAACTCGCCGGGTGGTTCGGTCTACGCCGGGCTCGCGATCTACGACACGATGCAGTACGTCAAGCCCGACGTGCAGACCATCTGCGTCGGCATCGCGATGTCGATGGGTGCGCTGCTGCTCTCGGGCGGCGCAGAGGGCAAGCGGCTGTCGCTGCCGAACTCCAAGATCTTGATCCACCAGGTCTCCTCGAGCTTCCAGGGCCAGGCGTCGGACATCGAGATCCACGCCAAGGAGATCATCGACACCCGCCACCGGCTCGACGAGATCCTCGCCCAGCACACCGGCCAAGAGCTCGAGAAGGTCGCGCGCGACACCGAGCGCGACTACTTCATGACCGCCGAGGAGGCGAAGGCGTACAACCTCATCGACAAGGTGATATCGCACGTCTGAGCAGCCATGGCCCGGCCCACGGACTCCAACGAACAGCTCCTCTGCAGCTTCTGCGGCAAGTCCCAGCGCCAGGTCAAGAAGCTCATCGCCGGCCCCGGCGTCTACATCTGCGACGAATGCATCGACCTCTGTAACGAGATCATCGACGAGGAGCTGACCGGCACCTCGACCTTCGATCTCGAGAACCTGCCCAAGCCGAAGGAGATCCATTCGGTCCTGCAGGAGTACGTCGTCGGCCAGGATCCCGCCAAGCGCGCGCTCTCGGTCGCCGTCTACAACCACTACAAGCGCGTGCAGATGATGCAGGCCGAGGGTGAGCAGGAGCTCGAGCTGCAGAAGTCCAACATCCTGCTGCTCGGACCCACGGGCTGCGGCAAGACGCTGCTCGCCCAGACGCTCGCGAAGATTCTCAACGTCCCGTTCGCGATCGCCGACGCGACGGCGCTGACCGAGGCCGGCTACGTCGGCGAGGACGTCGAGAACATCCTCCTCAAGCTGATCCAGGCTGCCGACTTCGACGTCAAGAAGGCCGAGACGGGGATCATCTACATCGACGAGGTCGACAAGATCGCCCGCAAGGCGGACAACCCTTCGATCACGCGCGACGTCTCCGGTGAGGGCGTCCAGCAGGCGCTGCTGAAGATCCTCGAGGGCACGGTCGCCTCGGTGCCACCCCAGGGCGGGCGCAAGCACCCCCACCAGGAGTTCCTGACGATCGACACCACCAACGTCCTGTTCATCTGCGGCGGGGCGTTCGCCGGGCTCGACCGGGTGATCGAGCGGCGCATCGGGCACAAGGGCGTCGGCTTCGGCGCCGACGTGTCCTCCAAGCACGACAAGGATGCCGGCGAGCTGTTCGAGCAGGTGCTGCCCGAGGACCTCGTCGAGTACGGACTGATACCGGAGTTCATCGGACGCCTGCCCGTGCTCTCGGTGATTCACCAGCTCGCCCAGGCCGATCTCGTGACGATCCTGACCGAGCCGCGCAACGCGCTCGTCAAGCAGTTCGAGCGCTTCTTCTCGTTCGACGGCATCGAGCTCGTCTTTGCCGAGGAGTCGCTGGCCGCGGTCGCCGAGAAGGCGCTCGCCCGCGCGACCGGCGTGCGCGGGTTGCGCTCGATCATCGAGGAGACGCTGCTCGACGTGCAGTTCGAGCTGCCCTCGCGCCGCGACGTCAAGAAGTGCGTCGTCACCCGTGAGACGATCGCGACCGGACGCAAGCCGACGCTCGTGACCGAGGCGGCCGCCGACGAGCCGGACGAGAAGGCCGCCGAGTCGGCGTAGCCGCAGGCGCTCGGGCTCCTTCCCGATCGGCGCCCGGCATATCAGCAGCAGCCTCCTCCGCCGTTCCCCCGCTTCTTCGGACGGGCGCGCCGGTAAGCGTCGCGACCGGCTCGAGGGTCGGTCCGAGAGTAGGGTGGCACTCATGAAGCAGCTCGCTCCCGGCGTCTGGCAGCTCGCGGGCGCGTTGCCGATCCCCAACGCGATCAACACGTACCTGATCGAGGACGTGCTGGTCGACGCCGGCGCGCGCTTCGATGGCAAGCGGATCCTGCGCCAGCTGTCCGGGCGCACGCTGGCGGCGCACGCGCTCACCCACGCGCATCCCGACCACCAGGGCGCGAGCGAGCTCGTCTGCCGCGCCTTCGGCGTGCCGTTCTGGGTCAGCGACGGCGACGCCCCCAAGGCCGAGCGACCCGACCTGATCCGCTCCGAGCAGCCCGACCACGCGCTCAATCGCCTCTTCTTCAAGACGCTGGCCGGGCCGGGCCGCGCCGTCGATCGCCGGCTCTTCGAGGGCGACCAGATGGTCGGCTTCCAGGTGCTCGAGACCCCGGGCCACTCCTGCGGCCACATCGCGCTCTGGCGCGAGTCGGACCGCGTGCTCGTGCTCGGCGACGTGCTCAACAACATGGACGTCTTCACCGGCGTGCCGGGGTTGCGCGAGCCGAAGGCCATCCTCACGCCCGACCCTGCCGCCAACCGCGCTTCGGCCCGCCGCCTCGGCGAGCTCGAGCCCTCGCTGGTCTGCTTCGGCCACGGCGCACCGCTGCGCGACACGCGCAAGTTCGTCGACTTCTGCGCCGCGCTGCCCCCGTAGGGCGCTCAAGAGCCCGAGTCGCGGCGCAGGCGGCCGATCGCCTCGAGCTCGACCACATCGGCGCGGTCCTTCGGGCGACCCGCGCTGCGCTTCATGGCGAGGAGATCCTCGAGCGAGGCGATCCTGACCGCGAAGTCCCCGAGATCGACCGTTTCGGCACTGGCGCGCAGCAGGGAGTAGCCGGGCCCTCCGCCGGGGTCGGCCATGAGGTCGAGCTTGCCGAGGTCGGTCTGCAGCGTCAGCAGCTCCGCGCGGGCCAGCGTGCGGCCATCGGGAACGAACGGAACGTCGTCCTGGATCCCGTAGAGGCGAGCCGAGGCATCGCTGAGCGCTCGTCCCAAGGCATCGAGGTTGGCTTGGTCGGTGGCGTAGGAGATAGCGAGATCCTGCGTGATGCGTGGCGATCCGTGCAGGACGGCGGCGTATCCGCCGACCACCACGTGGTCGACGCCGCGGCTGGCGAGCAACTGGAGCAGTGCGCGTGGTCTGAAGTCGGCCCAGGTCGCGGTCATCGGTTGTGCCTGGCCGCCAGCACTATCGCTCGGGTCTCCGCGTACGCGCGGTCGTGTGCCACAGCCCGCTCGGCGGGGGAGCGACGCAGGTGTTCACGCAGCTGGTCGAGGTCGAGATCGTGGGTGGCCGGCACAGGCTTGGCATCGAGCGCGAGCCGCGCGCCGCTGGCTTCGATCGCTCGCCTCAGCGTCGACAGACGCGGGTTCGCGTCGGGGCGCTCCAGGCGTGCGATCGCCGTCTGGGTCGTACCCATCCGGCGTGCCAGCTGCTGCTGGGTGAGCCCCGCCCCTAGACGCGTGCGCCGTATGAGCGGTCCGCCAGCTGCCCCCTGCGGCATCGCGTACATGCAATAGAGCATATATGCGATCTAGCCTAAGGCCAAGAACGTGCCCCAAGGCAGCCTTAGCCTGATCCACCGAGATCGGTGGATCCAGGCTTAGAATCCCGGCGGTGCCGGCCGACCGCCTCTCCGCCCTGCGCGAGTGCACGCGCTACTCGCCTGCGGAGGTCGAGCGGCGCGTGTTCGACGAGTGGGAGCGCGCCGGCGTCTTCCTCCCCGAGCCGGAGGGCGACGCGGCGAGCTTCTCGATCGCGGTGCCGCCGCCGAACGTCACCGGTGCGCTGCACATGGGCCACGCGCTCAACGCGACGATTCAGGACGTCCTGATTCGCGTCGCGCGCATGCGCGGGCGGCGCGCGAAGTGGATCTTCGGCACCGACCACGCCGGGATCGGGACGCAGGTCAAGGTCGAGCAGGCGCTCGCGGCGGAGGGCACGACCAAGGAGGAGCTCGGCCGAGAGGCCTTCGAGGCGCGCGTCTGGGAGTGGCGGCGCGACTACGGCTCCCAGATCGTCGAGCAGTACAAGCGCCTCGGCGCCTCGCTCGACTACTCCGACGAGCGCTTCACGATGGACGCCGACTACGCCAAGGCGGTCCTGCACGTCTTCGTGGTGCTCTACGAGAAGGGCCTCGTCTACCGCGACAACTACATGGTCAACTGGGACCCGGGCACGGGCTCGGCGATCTCCGACCTCGAGGTCGAGCAGCGCGAGGTGGCGGACACGCTGTACTCGATCGACTACCCGCTCGCGTCGGGCTCGGGCTCGATCACCGTCGCGACCGTGCGCCCCGAGACGATGCTCGCCGACACCGCGATCGCCGTGAACCCGGGCGACGAGCGCTACACGCGCCTGATCGGCGAGACCGCCGTGCTGCCGCTCGTCGGGCGCCGCCTGCCGATCGTCGCCGACGAGTACGTCAAGATGGACTTCGGCACCGGCGCGCTCAAGATCACGCCGGGTCACGACCCCAACGACTTCGAGATCGGCCGTCGCCACGGGCTCGACGAGGTCTCGGTGATCGGCGAGGACGGGCGTATGAGCGATGCGGCGGGAGAGCGCTTCGCGGGACTGAGCGTCGGGGAGGCACGGCAGGAGGTGGTCGCCGCGCTGCGCGAGCTCGGCCTCGTCTCGGGCACCCGGCCCTACGTCCACGACGTGCCCCACTCCCACCGTTCGGGGATGCGGATCGAGCCGCTGATCTCGCTGCAGTGGTTCTGTGACACCGAGCGCCTGGCCGCGCCGGCGATCGCCGCCGCGCTGGACGGCCGGCTGCGCTTCCACCCCGCGGCGCCGCACACGAAGGTCTACCTCGACTGGCTCGAGCACATCCGTCCCTGGTGCATCTCGCGCCAGCTCTGGTGGGGCCACCGGATCCCAGCCTGGTACCGCGGCGACGAGACCCACGTCGGCGCGCAGCCGCCCCCCGGAGACGGCTGGGCGCGCGATCCCGACGTGCTCGACACCTGGTTCTCCTCGGCGCTGTGGCCATTCGCCACCCTCGGCTGGCCCGAGCAGACGCCCGGGCTGCGCGCCTTCTACCCGACCGACACGCTTGTCACCGGGCGCGACATCATCTTCCTCTGGGTCGCGCGGATGGTGATGATGGGCGTCGAGTTCACCGGCGAGCTGCCGTTCACCGACGTGCCGATCAACTCGATCATCCAAGCCCCCGACGGGCGCCGGATGTCGAAGTCGCTCGGCACCGGGATCGACCCGCTCGAGCAGATCTCCGAGCACGGCGCCGACGCGCTGCGCTTCGGCCTGCTCGCGATGTCCTCGAGCCAGGACGTCCGCTACTCGGCCGAGCGCGTCGCCCAGGGCCTCGACCTCGCGAACAAGCTCTGGAACGCCTCGCGCCTGATCCTGCTCGGTGCCCAGGCGGGCGTCGAGCCCTCGTCCGAGCACGCCGAGACCGTCGAGGACCGCTGGATCCTCTCTCGGCTCGAGCGCGTCACCGAGCGGGCGGGAGAGCTGATCGACCGCTTCGAGCTCTCGGCGGCCGCGCTCGAGCTCTACGAGGTCTTCTGGTCGGAGCTGTGCGACTGGTACCTCGAGCTCGCCAAGCCGCGCCTCTACGACGAGTCGGGCGACCGCACCGCCGTCTCGGCGACGCTGCTGTTCGCGCTCGACCGGATGCTGCGGCTGCTGCACCCGCTGATGCCCCACGTGACCGAGGAGGTCTGGTCGTTCATGCCGGGACCCGAGCGCGGGCTCTTGGCCGTTGCGCAGTGGCCGCAAGCCGAGCCGACCCGCATCGACGAGAGCGCCGAGGATGAGCTCGCGAAAGTCATTTCGGCGGTCACCGTGCTGCGGAGGTACCGCGAGGAAGCCTCGGTGAAGCCGTCGGCTGTGCTGCCTGCAGTCATCAGGACGGGGGCGATCGCCGCGTCCACGTTCGGCCTCATCGCCCGGCTGGCACGGCTCGATCTCGATGTCGATCGCGGTGAACCGGTCGCAGAGGTTCCGGTCGCAGGGGGGGCGGTGGAGCTGTTGGCGTCCGAGGATCTCGACCCCTCAGAGGCCGAGCGGCGCATCGCCACGCGGCGCGAGGCGCTCGAGGGCGAGATCGAGCGCCTCGAGGCAAAGCTCGCCAACGAGCGCTTCGTCGAGCGCGCGCCCGGCAAGGTCGTCCAGGGCGAGCGCGACAAGCTCGCGGAGTACCGCAGCTCGCTGGCGCGCCTGCGCGGATGACCTTCCGCGAGGCGGAGGCGCACCTGCTCGGACTCGAGCTGTTCGGCATGCGGTTCGGTCTCGACCGCATGCACAAGTTGATGACCGCGCTTGGGATGCCCCAGCGACGCTTCGCGCAGATCCACGTCGTGGGCTCCAACGGCAAGTCCTCGACGGTGCGCTTCATCGCGGCGATGCTCGCGCGCCACGGGCTGCGCACCGGCAGCTACACCTCGCCGCACCTGGTCTCCTTCCGCGAGCGGATCGAGGTCGGCGAGCGCCCGGCATCCGAGCGGCGCTTCGCCGCGGCGGTGGAGCGCGCGGCCCACGCGGCCGAGCTGGTCGACCGCACCCAGGATCCCGGCGACGGGGTCACCCAGTTCGAGCTGCTGACCGCCGCGGCCTACCACGAGCTCGCCGCCGGACAGGTCGAGGTCGCGGTGATCGAGGCGGGGCTGGGCGGGCGCTGCGACGCCACCAACGTGATCCCCTCGCGCGTGCAGGTGCTCACCGGCGTCGGCCTCGAGCACACGCGGTGGCTCGGGCCTACGGTGCGCGATATCGCCGAGGAGAAGCTCGCCGTCGTGCGCGATCACGCGACGCTCGTCTGCGGCCCGCTGGAGCCGGCGGCGCGGGCGGTCGCACGGCGGGTCGCGAGCGAGCGCCATGCCAAGCTGATCGACGTGCGGCCGGTCGCGTCCGGCGGCTTCCAACGCGACAACTTCGCCGTCGCCGAGGCCGCAGCGGAGGCGTTTCTCGGACGTGCCCTCGATCCTGCCGCCGTGGCCGATGCCCGCGAGCACACCCGCGTGCCAGGTCGCCTCGACGTGGTCGCGCGAGCGCCGCTGGTCGTCCACGACGGCGCTCACAACCCCGCCGGGGCGCGGGCGCTGGCGCGGGCGCTGCCCGAGGTCGTCGGGACGCACCGCCCGGTCGTGCTGGTCATCAGCGTGCTCGACGACAAGGACGCGGCGGCGATGCTCGCCGCGCTGGTCGGCGTCGCCGACACGATCGTCTTCAGCTGCTGCTCGAACCCGCGTGCCCTCTCGCCGGCGACGCTCGAGGCGCTCAGCGGCCAGGTCGAGGGCGGGCACGCCCCGCGGGTCGAGACCGTCGCCGAGCCGGTAGCGGCGCTCGCGCGCGCCGTCGCGATTGCTGGGCAACGAGGCGCGGTGGTCGCGACCGGATCGATCTATCTGATCGCTGACCTCGCGTGTGCAAAGGCGGGCGTGGCGGCGCAGTCGGAGCGCTCGCGCTTGTGAGCACGGCGGCGCGCGTGGCAGGATGCACGATGTGGAACGCAAGCAGGGACCGGGCTTCGGCCAGATGATCGGCCTGGTCGCCATCGTCGTGGCGACCGTGATCCTCGTATTCTTCGCCGTGGGCTACGCGCTCGGGCGCACCTTCCTGTGAGGGAGAGCGTCGCTGCGCTCTCTCCGCGGCGACCGGGCTGCGGTGCCCGCCCTGACGCCGAGCCCGCAAGGCTGCGACCGCCCGGCGTCAGCCGTCCACCGCGCCGATAACCTTCGACACCTCCATGAGCCTCCTCGCCATCCTCGGCATCACCAACGACGCGCTGAACCTCGTGGTCAGCCTGCTGCTGCTGTTCCTCGTCGTCTTCTACGTCGCGCTGGTCTACTGGACCTACGCGGACGCGCGGCGGCGCATCGCCGACCCGCTGATCGTCGGCTGTGCGACGGCCGCGTCGCTGTTCCCCTTCGTCGGCACGGTCGTCTACATGATCGTGCGCCCGCCCGAGTACCTCGAGGATGTGCGCGAGCGCGGCCTCGAGATCGCGGCCGCCGAGGCGCGGCTGGCCAACGTCGAGCAGCAGGTCTGCCCCCACTGCAGCTATGAGGTCGAGAGGTCCTTTCTGCGCTGCCCGAGCTGCCTGCGCCGGCTCAAGGAGCCGTGTGGCACCTGCGGCAAGCCGCTCGACCCGCGCTGGCCGATCTGCCCCTTTTGCGAGGCCGAGGTCGGCCAGGCCGCCCAGCCCCCCCGCCGGGAGCGCCCGCGGCGCAGGGAG
>JBPCPD010000234.1:0-8573 GCA_050999535.1 Thermoleophilaceae bacterium | reverse complement strand
CGACCATCCTCTGCATCACCTCGAAGGCGTGCCCCTCGTCGCAGCGGTACTCGTAGATCGGCATGGCGCCTCTGAGGATACGCGGGGTATCGTCCCCGCGGCCGGTGCCCGCCGACGTCGTGACCATGGACAAGATCGTCTCGCTGTGCAAGCGGCGCGGCTTCGTCTTCCAGTCGTCGGAGATCTACGGCGGGCTGGCCTCGACCTACGACTACGGCCACTACGGCGTCCAGCTGAAGTCCAACGTCAAGGCCGAGTGGTGGCGCTCGCTGGTCCAACGGCGCGATGACATAGTCGCGCTCGACGCCGCGATCCTGATGCACCCGCGCACGTGGGAGGCCTCGGGCCACCTCGAGGGCTTCACCGACCCGCTGGTGCAGTGCCTGGGCGAGTGCAAGCGCCGCTGGCGCGAGGACCACCTGCGCGAGGCGGCCGCCGAGGAGGGCCGCGATCCGGGCGAGGAGCTGCGCTGTCCCGAGTGCGGCGGCGAGCTGTCGCAGCCGCGCAACTTCAACCTGATGTTCGAGACCCACATGGGCCCGGTCGCCGACGCGGGCTCGCGCGTCTACCTGCGCCCGGAGACCGCCCAGGGCATCTTCGTCAACTTCCGCAACGTGCTCCAGTTCGCGCGCAAGAAGCCGCCGTTCGGGATCGCCCAGGTCGGCAAGTCCTTCCGCAACGAGATCACGCCGGGCAACTTCGTCTTTCGCACGCGCGAGTTCGAGCAGATGGAGATGGAGTTCTTCGTACCACCCGACGAGGCCGAGCAGTGGTTCTCCTACTGGGTCGGCGAGCGACGCGCCTGGTACGAGCGCCTCGGCCTGCGGCCCGACCACCTGCGCGTGCGCCCCCACGACCCCGACGAGCTCTCGCACTACTCGAGCGCCACCTCCGATCTCGAGTACCTCTTCCCGATCGGCTGGTCCGAGCTCGAGGGCATCGCCAACCGCGGTGACTACGACCTGCGCCAGCACGCGGAGTTCTCGCACGAGAAGCTCGAGTACGTCGACTCGGCCACGGGCGAGCGCTATGTGCCGCACGTGATCGAGCCGGCCGCCGGCGCCGACCGCGCGACGCTCGCCTTCATGGCCGACGCCTACGACGAGGAGTCGATCGAGGGCCGCGAGCGCGTCGTGCTGCGCTTCCATCCGCGCCTGGCCCCGGTCAAGGTCGCCGTGCTGCCGCTGGTCAACAAGGACGGCCAGCCCGAGCGCGCGCGCGAGGTCTACGAGGATCTGCGCGAGCGGATGCCGACCGAGTTCGACACCGGCGGCTCGATCGGCAAGCGCTACCGGCGCCAGGACGAGATCGGAACCCCCTGGGGCATCACGATCGACCACCAGACGATGGAGGACGGCACCGTGACGCTGCGCGACCGGGACTCGCTCGAGCAGTCGCGGCTGGCGATCGAGGGGTTGGGGGTCGAGATGGAGCGGCGGTTGGCGGCGGAGTGGGTGAGTCCGAAGCTGGGGTAGACCGGCTACCGGCTCTGGTTGACGATGTATCCTTATACATCGTGAAACGCACGCAGATCTACCTGGACGCCCATCAAGTGGCGCGCCTCGATGAGCGCGCAGCGGTCGACGGCGTGACCCGCTCGGCCGCGATCCGAGCAGCGGTCGACGCCTACACGGGCCCGGAGGAAGATCAGGCCGCACGGCTGGCCCGCTTTCGCGCCGCCGTCGATGAGGTCTTCGGAATCGCTCCCTACCTGCCGCCGGGAGACGAGTACGTCGAGGAGATGAGGGGCGCGGGGGCGCGCAAGCTGACGGAGCTCGAGCAGCGTTGGCTCGACTGACCGTCGTCCTCGACACGAGCGTCCTCATCGACGTGCTTCGGCGCCTACCGGCCGCGCGCGGCTACCTGCAGGCGCTCGATCCGGTTCCAACCTGCTCGGAGGCCACGCGAATCGAGGTGATCACGGGACTGCGCTCCGCCGAGCGCGGACGCGCGGAGTCCCTCTTCGCGGCGCTCGAATGGGTCGCGGTGGACGAGGACATCGCCCGCCGGGCGGGTGCTCTCGGCCGTCGGTTTCGCGCGAGCCACCCCGGCATCGACGCTGCGGACCTCGCCGTGGCCGGGACAGCCGAGCGGCTCGGGGCGGAGGTGGCGACTGCGAACGTGAAGCACTTCCCGATGTTCCCGGGGCTGCGGGCGCCGTACTGAGTAGCGTCGCCCGCGCACGACCAAGGCGACCGACCTGCTGATCGTCGCGACGGCGGCGGCGACCGGCCGGGTGCTGTGGACCCGCGACCTCCGCCAGTCCCGCCTGGCGCAGGCGAGTGGGATCGCGGCGCGGGCCGGGTGACCCCCCCAAGGCCGGACGGTCCAACCCGACGCGGGCGGCTCAGAAGCTCACCGCACGAGCGGCAGATCCGTCTTGGCGAAGTCATCACCGACGCAGAGCAGATCCTCGCCGATCTCCGCCTCCTCGATGAACCGCCCGAGCAGGGTCCTGCCGGTTGCGCCGAGCCGCGCCACGAGCACGATCCCCGTCTCGGTAAGCGTCGGCGTCCCGATGCCGGCGCCCGCCGCGCTCGCGAGCTGACCCAGCAACGGCTCGTGGCCGGGCTCGCGGAGGAGCACGGCCACGACGGCCGAGCTGTCGACGATCACGCGCCCTCGGGCCCGTAGCCCAGGATCTCCTCGCGCTGCTCACGCGTGATCGCGCGGCCGAGCTCTGCGGCGGGGATCTGCGGCCAGGCCTCGTCCTCGAGGAACCGCTTGAGCCGATGGGCTCGACTGCGGGGCAGCGTGCGGGCGGCGAGGCGTTCCCGGCGCTCCGCGAGGGCCGTGCGCACCGCGCCGGTCTTCGTCTCGCCGGTCAGCTCGGCGACCTCCGCCGCGAGCCGTTCGGCCTCGGGGTTCTTTATGTTGAGCGCCATGGTAGAAGGCTACCCTGGTGGTGCAGTTCCACCCACCAGCCTTATGACCACGGGTGTCAGGCTCGCGCACGGTACGTTCGGGGACCGCGGAGACGACCCCTCGCGTAGCCTCCGCCGGCGTGGCCCGCCAGGACGTCTGCTTCCCCTCCGCCGGCGAGCAGTGCGCGGGCTGGCTCTGGCAGCCCGAGGACGGCGCCGGTCGCAGGGCGGTGCCCTGCGTCGTGCTCGGCCACGGCTTCTCCGCGACCAAGGAGGCCCGCCTCGACGCCTACGGCGAGCGCTTCGCCGCAGCCGGCTATGCCGCGCTCGCGTTCGACTACCGCCACTTCGGCGACAGCTCCGGGGAACCGCGCGAGCTGCTCGACATCCCGCTGCAGCTGGCCGACTGGGGCGCCGCGCTGGCCTACGCCCGCGCGCGGCCGGGAATCGACCCCGACCGCACCGTGCTCTGGGGCAACTCGTTCGCCGGCGGCCACGTGCTCTGCGTCGCGGCCGGCGACCCCCGCGTCGCGGCCGTCATCTCGCAGGTGCCCCACGTCGAGGGCCCTGCGACGATGCGCGCGATGAAGCCGTGGATCGCGGCCGGGGCCGTGGCGGCCGGCCTCGCCGACCGCGCGCTGGCGCGGCTCGGGCGCGGACCCCTCTACGTCCCGCGCGAGCGGGACGCCGGCGCCGCGCGCGAGGGCGTCGCGCTGCTCTATCCACCGGACTTAGAGCCGCGAACCCGCGTGACGGCACGGGTGTTCTCGCACGTGCCGCGCTACTCGCCCGGCCGGCTCGCGGGGCGGATCGCCTGCCCGCTGCTCGTCCAGGTGGCCGAGCACGACCGGATCACGCCGCCGGCCCCCGCGCTCGCCGCCGCGCGGCGCGCGCCCCGCGGTCAGTGGGCCACCTACCCCGTGAGCCACTTCGAGATCTACCTCGGCGCCGGGTTCGAGCGCGCGGTCGCCGACCAGCTCATCTTTCTCGAGGCGCTGCTCTGAAGCTCATGCCCGACCCGGAGGCCGTCATCGACGCCGCCGACGAGCCCCGCGCCACCGGCGCGCGGGCCTTAGTGCTGCCCGCCGAAAGTAACTTAGCCCGCGGCGAGCCGCGCGAGCTCCGCGCGGACGCCCTCGTCGGCGCGCGCGGTCTCGCCGTCGCGCCAGCGCCAGCCGGGTGCGGAGAGCAGGTCGGTGCGCCCGTCTGCGAGATGGTCCTGCACGCGCTCGACCGCCAGCTCGACCACGGCCAGCGTCGGCGCATCCTCGAGGCCCTCACGCAGGATGCTCGCACGGCCGTAGGCGGTGAAGGCGAGCCCCGCGCACAGGACGCACCACGCCGCGGCCGGGTCCTCGCGCAGGCGGGCGAGGGTCTCGCGGCGCCCGCCGAGCGCGAACAGCAGCCGGTCGGGTCCGGCGCGGACCGCCGTCGAGACGGGAATCACGTGCGGGCCCGCGACGCAGAGGACCCCCGCGGTGCCCGGCTCCCATTCGGGCAGCTCGTCCATGCCGCGAAGGCTACGTGCTCAAGGCTCGGCCGGGCAGGCTCAGCCGCGCACGCGAGCAGGCGGCGTGCTGTGCGCACCCCGGCCTCGGGCGAGCGGCGACCGACTTAGGATCGGTCAGCAGCTGCAGGCCGCCGGCCAATCAGCGTGGTGGCGCCCTACGGCCCCCTGAACGAGAAGGCGCCCCACATGGGGCGCCTTCTCCCAAACGCCCGTACGCCGCGTGCTAGCTCGCGGCGGGCGTCGGAGCCGGGTACGGCGTGGTGGTCGAGGTGTACTCGAACTCCTCCTCGGCGCCGAACAGCGCGTCGAGCGCCTTCTTGCGCAGACCCTCGCTGAGCGCCAGCGCGACGCCTGCGCCGACCAAGCCGACGAGCAGCAGCCGCTCGGGATGGCGCTTGCGCTTGCCGGTCCCGCGCAGCGAGGCGGTGGCGCTCTTGATCGAGCTCGCCGCCTCCCTGAGCTCCTTTTGGACCTTCTTGTCCTCGAACGCCTTGGCCGGCCCCTTGCCGTCGATGCGCTCGTAGGCCTTGCGCGCGGAAGCGAAGCCCGTGCGCAGGTTCTCGCGCAGCTCGGCGTCTTCGACCAGCCGCTGCACGTACTTGTTGTTCCGGGCCGCGCGACCTACCGCGATTGCTCCGGTCCCGGCCTTCGCGGCCTTCTTCTTGCCTGCCATAGCTCTCCTCGGTCCGCTTGCCTGGTCCCCTCAGGGGATACCTTACCCGGAGCGGGCGCCTCGGACACCGGAGGTTGCGGCGACCGGCTGCTGCGCGCGCTTGGGCCGACCGCTGCGGGGCGGCGCGCGGTGCCGGGAGCCGGCTCGCGGCTCGAGCGCCGCCTCGAGAACCTCGTCGACGGTATCGACGAAGACGAACTCCATCCCCCTGAGCAGGTTGGGGGGCAGTTCATCGAGATCCCCCTCGTTCTGACGCGGCGCGATGATCCGCGTGATCTCCGCGCGTTGGGCCGCGAGCGCCTTGTTCTTGAGCCCCCCGATCGGCAGCACGAGGCCGGTCAGGGTCACCTCGCCCGTCATCGCGGTGTCCGAGCGCACCGGCCGGCCGGAGACCAGCGACGCGAGCGCCGTCGCCATCGTGATGCCCGCGCTCGGGCCGTCCTTGGGGATCGCGCCCGCGGGCACGTGCACGTGCACGTCGCGCGAGCGAAACCAGTCGCCGGGGACCTCGTCGCCGAGCCCGGAGACGTCGCGCTTGACATAGGACAGCGCCGCCGAGGCCGACTCCTTCATCACGTCGCCGAGCTGGCCCGTGACCTGCAGCTTGCCCTCGCCCGGGAAGGCTGTCGCCTCGACGTAGAGCACGTCGCCGCCGACCGGCGTCCAGGCGAGGCCCGTCGCGACCCCTGGCTCGCCCGTCCGGCGCGCGGTGTCGGGCTGCACCCGGCGGCGGCCGAGCAGCTCGGTGACCTGCTTGGGGCGCACGGTGCGCTTGCTCTTGCGCGTGGCCTCGGCGAACTCGCGCGCGACCTTGCGGCACACCGCGCCGATCTCGCGCTCGAGGTTGCGGACCCCCGCCTCGCGGGTGTAGCCGTCGATGATCTCGACCAGCGCCGGATCGGTGAACTCGATCTTCGAGCGCCCGACGCCGTTCTGCTCCATCTGGCGCGGCACGAGGTAGCGCTTGGCGATCTCGAGCTTCTCCTGCTCGGTGTAGCCCGAGAGCTCGATCGTCTCCATGCGATCGCGCAGCGCCGCCGGGATCGGGTCGAGCTGGTTCGCGGTGGTGATGAACAGGACGCGCGAGAGGTCGAACTCGAGGTCGAGGTAGTGGTCGCGGAAGCTCTGGTTCTGCTCGGGGTCGAGCACCTCGAGCATCGCGCTCGAGGGATCCCCGCGGAAGTCGGCGCCCATCTTGTCGATCTCGTCGATCATCAGGACGGGGTTGGCAGAGCCCGCGTCGCGCATCGCTCGGATGATCGACCCCGGCAGCGCGCCGACGTAGGTGCGCCGGTGGCCGCGGATCTCCGCCTCGTCGCGCACGCCGCCGAACGAGATGCGTTGGAACTCACGTCCCATCGCGCCGGCGATCGAGCGCCCCAGCGACGTCTTGCCGACGCCGGGCGGGCCGACGAAGCAGACGATCGAGCTCTTCGCGTCGGGCTTGAGCTTGCGCACCGCGAGGAACTCGAGGATGCGGTCCTTGACCTTCTCGATGTCGTAATGGTCGGCGTCGAGGCGCTTGCGCGCGGCCTTGAGGTCGAGGTGATCCTCGGTGGCGCGTGACCAGGGCAGCCCGGCGATCCACTCGAGGTAACTGCGGATCACGCCGTGCTCGGCCGACTGCGGCGGCATGCGCTCGAAGCGAGCGAGCTCGCGGTCGGCCTGCTTGCGGGCATGCTCGGGAAGCCCGGCGGCCTCGATCTGCTCGCGCAGCTCCGTGGCCTCGGCCTGCTGCTCGTCGGCCTCGCCGAGCTCCTCCTGGATCGCCTTGAGCTGCTGGCGCAGGAAGAACTCACGCTGGCCTTTGTCCATCTCGGACTCGACCTGCGACTGGATCTTCGAGCCGATCGAGATCAGCTCGACCTCGCGCACCAGCAGCTCGGAGAGGCGACGCAGACGCCGGGCGAGGTCGCGCTCCTCGAGCAGTTCCTGGCGCTCGGCGGTCTTGATCCGCAGCGCGCCCGCGACCATGTGTGCGAGCTCGGCCGGATCCTCGAGGTTGGCGACGGCGATCTGCAGCTCCTCGGGCAGGTACGGGACCTGCTCGATGATCTGCGAGAAGGTCAGCTGGACGTTGCGGAACAGGCCCTCGAGCTCGGGCGACGGCGTGACCTCGTCCGGCGCCTCGGCGATCTCGGCGATCAGGTAGGGCTCGCGCTGGGTGAAGCGGCCGAGCGCGACGCGCTGGGCGCCGTGGACGAGGATCCTCAGCGTCCCATCCGGCACCTTGATCATGCGCGCGACAGTGCCCGCGACGCCGACGGTGTAGAGGTCCTCCGGCGCGGGGTCCTCGATCTCGCCCTCGCGGGAGGCGACCATCACCAGCATGCGGTCGGCGCCGAGCACGTCGTTGACCAGGGCGACCGAGCGCTCCTGGCCGACGGCGAGCGGGGTCAGCGTCTCGGGAAAGGGCACGCTCTCCTTCAGCGGGAGCACGGGCAGCGCGTCGGGCAGACTCGTCCGGACGGCGACCTCCTGGGCTGTGCCATCCCCGGTCGGGATCTCGATCACTGGTGCCCGCCCGTCTCCTCGATCGGCACGCGGCGGGCCTGCTGGTCGGCGGCCGCGAGCGGGACCTCTACGACCAGCATGCCGTCCTCGTAGCTCGCGCGGGCGTCGTCGGCGACGACGTCGGCCCCGAGCTCGACCGCGCGCCGGAAGGGGCCGTGCTCGATCTCGATCTGCTGGAAGAGCCGGCCCTCGGCCTGGTCGGCGCGGCGGCGGCCGGCGATCAGCAGCTGACGCCCGCGTATCTCGAGCGCGACATCGTCGATCAGCACGCCCGCGAGGTCGGCCTTCACGACGGCCCGGGGCGGCGCGTCGGTGTAGTAGACGTCGACCGAGGGCGAGAAGCCGCGGCCACGGAAGCCCGTGCGCTCGAACGCGTCCCCGAACAGCTCGTCGATCTCACGCCGCATGCGCTCGAAGCCGAGGAAGAGATCGCGCTCGCGGTCCATGGCCCGTGAGCGTACCCGGGGGTGGCGCTTTGGGCCCCTGACCCGTCAGACCTCATACACGGCTCCCTCGTGCGCCACCTCGACCGGGCCGCCATAGGCCGCGCTGGCCTGCTTGCGCGCCCAGGTCGCGTCGAGCTCGTCAGACATGTGGGTCAGCACGACACGGCCCGCGGAGGCAGCCCGGGCGTGCTCGCCGGCCTCACCGGGCGTGAGGTGCCCGCGCATGCCGCTGCGCTCGGGCCGCGGCAGAGTCGCCTCGATGATGAGCAGGTCGCAACCGTCGACGAACCGGACGAGGCCCTCCGACGGGCTCGAGTCGGCTCCGTAGGCCAGCGAGCCCCCGCCGTGGGCCGAGCGCACGCAGATGGCGAAGGTCTCGGTGAAGTGCGGAACCGACTGGAAGCTGAAGCGCAGCGGACCAACCTCGGGGGTCGAGCTCTGCTCGTACTCCTCGAGCGCGAACGCTTTCTCGATCAGGTCGTCACTGCCCCAGGCGCCAACGACCCGCCGAAAGCAGGCGCCCGCCCCAGGGGGCGCGATCAGCCGCGGACGGGCCGGGTCGTCGG
>JBPCPD010000196.1:0-11438 GCA_050999535.1 Thermoleophilaceae bacterium | reverse complement strand
TCTGGCCGCACAGGCGCGCCGCCGCCGAGCCGCCGGTGGTGGGGGCGGACCCCCCGCGCGAGTTGACCCCGCCGGCCGCGGTGCTGCTCGACCCGCTCGGCGGCGACGGCGACGGCCCGCTGGTGGTCGGCATCGACACCGGGATCAAGGACTCGATCGTGCGTCACCTGCGCGAGCGTGGCGCAAGGCTCGAGCTGCACCCCTGCTCGACCTCGGCGCGGGAGCTGCTCGCGCGCAGGCCCGACGCGGTCTTCCTCGCCAACGGGCCCGGCGACCCTGCCGCGCTGGGCTACGTAGTCGAGACCGTGCGTGACTTGATCGGCAAGCTGCCGGTGTGGGGGATCTGCCTCGGTCACCAGCTGCTCTGCCGCGCCGTCGGGCTGGAGACCTACAAGTTGCGCTTCGGCCACCGCGGCGCCAATCACCCGGTCAAGGACCTCGCCTCGGGGAGGATCGAGATCACCAGCCAGAACCACGGCTTCGCCGTGCTCGGGCCGGGCGGCGAGCGTACGCTCGACCCGTCGGCCGCCGTGCGCTGGGATACCGACTTCGGTGCCGCCGAGCTTTCGCAGATCAACCTCTACGACCACACCGTCGAGGGCCTGACCCTGCGCGACGTGCCGGCCAGCACGATCCAGTACCACCCCGAGGCGGGCCCCGGTCCGCACGACAGCCTCCATCTGTTCGACCGATTCCTGGGCGCGGCCCATGCCCCGTAGGGACGACCTCAGCCGGATCCTCGTCCTCGGCTCGGGCCCGATCGTCATCGGACAGGCCGCCGAGTTCGACTACTCCGGCGCCCAGGCGTGCAAGGTGCTGCTCGAAGAGGGGTACGAGGTCGTGCTCGTCAACAGCAACCCGGCGACGATCATGACCGACCCGGAGTTCGCGACGGCGACCTACATCGAGCCGCTGCTGCCGGCGTCGGTGCGCAAGGTGATCGAGCGCGAGCGCCCCGATGCGCTGCTGGCCACGCTCGGCGGGGGCACCGCGCTCGACCTCGCCCGCGAGCTGAGCGAGGACGGCACCCTCGCGCGCTTCGGCGTCGAGCTGATCGGCGCAGACTACGAAGCGATCCGTCGCGCCGAGGACCGCGACCGCTTCCGCGCCACGATGGCGCAGGCGGGGCTGCGCACGCCGCGCTCGGAGGCCGTCGAGTCGATCGCGCAGGCCGAGCGGGCGCTGCCGGCCATCGGCCTGCCGGCGATCGTGCGTCCGGGCTTCACCATGGGCGGCCAGGGCGGCGGCATCGCCCGCTCGGAGTCCGAGTACCGCGAGCGGGTCGCCGAGGGCCTCGCCGCCAGCCCGATCGGCCAGGTGCTCGTAGAGGAGTCGGTGATCGGCTGGGGCGAGTTCGAGCTCGAGCTGATGCGCGACCGCAACGACAACGTGGTGGTGGTCTGCTCGATCGAGAACATCGACCCGATGGGCGTCCACACCGGCGACTCGGTCACCGTCGCTCCCCAGCAGACGCTCTCGGACCGCCAGTACCAGCTCCTGCGCGATCAGGCGATCGCGGTCATCCGCGCGGTCGGGGTCGAGACGGGCGGCTCGAACATCCAGTTCGCCGTCAACCCGGCGACCGAGGAGATCGTCGTGATCGAGATGAACCCGCGCGTCTCGCGCTCGAGCGCGCTCGCCTCGAAGGCGACGGGCTTCCCGATCGCCAAGATCGCGGCGCGCCTGGCGGTCGGCTACGCGCTCGAGGAGATCGACAACGACATCACGCGCGTGACCCCGGCGAGCTTCGAGCCGGCGATCGACTACGTGGTCGTCAAGTGGCCGCGCTTCGCCTTCGAGAAGTTCCCCGGCGCCGACGGCTCGCTGTCGACCTACATGCAGTCGGTCGGCGAGGCGATGGCGATCGGGCGCACCTTCAAGCAGGCGTTCGTCAAGGCGCGGCGCTCGCGCGAGCTCGATGTCGTGGGACCGCTGCCCGCGGGTGACGAGGAGCTGCTGGAGTGCCTGCGCACACCCTCGCACGACCGTTTCGAGCTGCTCGAGGAGGCCTTTCGCCGCGGGCTCCCCGAGGCCGAGATAGGCGAGCGCACCGGCATCGACCCGTGGTTCCTCGCCGAGCTCTCGGCGCTCGCCCGCGGGGAGGATCCCGAGGCGGGGCTGGTGCGCAGCTTCAGGGCCGTCGACACCTGCGCGTCCGAGTTCGCAGCTGAGACGCCCTACTTCTATTCGGCCTGGGAGCGGCCCTCGCCTGGCGGCGTTCGCCACGAGGTCAAGCGCGGCGATCGCGCATCGGTCGTGATCCTCGGCTCCGGGCCCAACCGCATCGGCCAGGGGATCGAGTTCGACTACTGCTGCGTGCACGCGGCGATGACCGTCCGCGCCTCCGGCCGCGACGCGGTGATGGTCAACTGCAACCCCGAGACCGTCTCGACCGACTACGACACCTCCGACCGCCTCTACTTCGAGCCGCTGACGCTCGGTGATGTGCTCGGCGTGATCGAGCTCGAGCAGCCCGAGGGCGTGATCGTCCAGTTCGGGGGCCAGACCCCGCTGCGCCTCGCGCGCGAGCTCGTCGATGCCGGGGTCCCTCTGCTCGGCACCCCGGTCGAGGCGATCCACCGCGCCGAGGACCGGCCGAGCTTCGGCGCTCTACTCGAGCAGCTCGGGCTGCGCGGACCGCCGTTCGCGACGGCGTCCTCGCCCGGCGCGGCGCTCGATGCCGCCGACGGCGTCGGCTACCCGCTGCTCGTGCGCCCGTCCTACGTGCTCGGTGGCCGCGCGATGGAGATCTGCTACTCCCGCGGGGCGCTGGCGGGCTACCTCGAGCGTCATGCGCCCGTGCGAGACCAGACAGGTGCCACGGGGAGCCCGGGGGGGGCGCAGACCCCCTGGGCCACATCCATGATCTTCCTCGACCGCTTCCTCGAGAACGCGATCGAGATCGACGTCGACGCCCTCTGCGACGGCGAGACCGCGCAGGTCGGTGCGATCATGCAGCACGTCGAGGAGGCCGGGGTGCACTCCGGCGACTCGGCGTGCGTGATCCCCGCGATGTCGCTCGGCCCCGAGATGCTGGGCCAGGTCGAGCAGGCCACCGAGCGGATCGCGCTCGGCCTCGGGGTGATCGGCCTGATCAACATCCAGTTCGCGGTCTTCGGCGACGACGAGCTGTACGTGATCGAGGCCAACCCGCGCGCCTCCCGCACCGTGCCGTTCGTCTCGAAGGCGATCGGGGTGCCGCTGGCGAAGATCGCCTGCCGACTGATGCTCGGCGAGCGTCTCGCCGATCTCGAACTGCCGCTGCCCGCCCAGCCGAGCCACGTCTCGGTCAAGGAGGCGGTGCTGCCCTTCGGGCGCTTCCCGCGCGCGGACGCGCTGCTCGGGCCCGAGATGAAGTCGACCGGCGAGGTGATGGGCGTCGCCGCCGACTACCCGGCCGCCTTCGGCAAGGCCCAGGCGGCCGCCGGCGCCGAGTTGCCGATGGCGGGCACGGTCTTCATCAGCGTCACCGACGGCGACAAGCGGACGGCGACCCAGCTCGCCGCCTCGCTGCACGACCTCGGCTTCTCGGTGCTGGCGACCGGGGGCACCGCCCAGGAGATCCGGCGGATGGGCGTGCCCGTGCAGCGCATCCGCAAGCTCTCGGAGGGATCGCCCAACGTCGTCGAGCGCATCGAGGCGGGGGCGGTCGACCTCGTCGTCAACACGCCGACGGGCTCGGGCGCGCGCGCGGATGGCTGGGAGATCCGTCGCGCCGCGACCGCGCGCGGGGTGCCATGCATCACGACGATGAGCGGCGCCTCGGCCGCCCAGCGCGCGATCCGCGCCCGCCGCGCCGGGGAGCCCGACGTCGTCTCGCTGCAGGAGCTCCACCCACGCCAGAGCAACGGCGGCAGCGCCCGTCCCGCGAGCGCCGTCGGGACCAGGGAGTGAGCGTCCCGGCCGGTGACCGTACGCTCGCTCCACCCGAGCGCCGCGAGGCCGTGGTGGCCGAGGTCACGCGCGTTGGCGCCTACGAGTTGATCGCCGCGCACGACCGGTCCGGCCCCGCCGATCCGCGTCCGGGCCAGTTCTACATGCTCGCCACGGGCGAACGGTGGGGCGGGGGAGACCGAGAGCGGCCCTACCTCCCGCGGGCCTTCTCCTTCGCGCGTGCCCGCAGGCTGGACGGCGGCGGGGTGCAGCTCGCCTTCCTGCTCGAGGACGTCGGCCCCGGTACCCACCGCCTTGGCGAGCTGGCGCCCGGCGAGCCGCTGAACCTCCTGGGCCCGCTCGGCGCGGGCTTCACCGCGCCCGCCGAGGGGCGCCGGGCGGTGCTCGCCGGCGGTGGGATCGGCACCGCGCCACTGCTGGCGCTCCACGACGCGCTGCGCGCGCGGGGCGAGCAACCGCCGGTAGTGCTCGGCTTTCGCTCGGCTGCCTTCGCCGAGGCGGCGGGGCTGTTCTCCGGCGCGCCCGAAGTTGTCACCGACGACGGCTCGCGCGGCCGGGCGGGGCTGGTCACCGAGCCCCTGCGCGAGGAGCTGGCGCGCGACCCGGATGCGACAGTGCACGCCTGCGGTCCCCCGGCCATGCTCGCGGCCGTGCGCGCCCTGTGCGCCGAGCTGGATGTACCGGCCCAGCTCGCGCTCGAGGCCGGGATGGCGTGCGGCTACGGCGCCTGCTTCGGCTGCGTGGTGGAGACGAAGGAGGGCTACGCGCGGGTGTGCGTCGACGGGCCCGTGTTCGATGCGGCGGTGCTGGCGTGATGCGTGGCGAGCCCGCAGCCGCCGGCTCCCAGGGCGCCGGCTCGGTCGAGCTCTGCGGGGTCCGGCTGGGGGGGCCCGTGCTCAACGGCTCCGGGACCTTCGATGCGATCGCCGCGAGGCGGGCATTCGGGGATGCGCTGCTCGAACGGTTCCCGTTCGACTGCTTCGTCTCGAAGACGATCACCGTCGAGCCGCGCCGGGGCAATCCGCCGCCGCGGCTGTGGGAGGCCCCCGCGGGGATGATCAACTCGATCGGGCTCCCCAACAAGGGCCTGGACCGCTTCCTCACCGAGGATCTTCCACAGCTCGCGGAGCTGCCCGTGCCGCTGTGCGTGTCGGTGATGGGGTTCGATCACGACGAGCTGGGCCGGCTGGTCGAGGCCGTCGGCGAACGCCCCGAGGTCGCGCTGATCGAGCTCAACGTCTCCTGCCCGAACGTCGAGACCGGGACGGTCGTCGGGTCCGATCCCGTGGAGACGGCGGCGGTGCTGGCGCACGTGCGCCGGCTGACCGAAGCGCCGCTGATCGTCAAGCTGACGCCGAGCGCCTCCGATCCCGCTGCGGTCGCCGTCGCGGCCGAGGACCACGGGGCCGACGCCGTCTCGCTGATCAACACGCTCAAGGGCATGGCGCTTCACCCGCGCACGCGTGAGCCCTGGCTCGGCGGCACGACCGGTGGCCTCTCGGGCCCGGCCGTCCGCGCCGTGGCGGTCCAGCAGGTCGCGGCGGTCGCGCGGCGGGTCTCGATTCCCGTGATCGGCATGGGCGGGATCGCCGGTGGGGGCGACGCGGCGGACCTGCTCGCGGCCGGCTCCCGCGCCGTCGCGGTCGGGACCGAGAGCTTCCGCGATCCCGCCGCCGGGCGGCGCATCCAGACCGAGTTACGGGCGCTGCGAGGTGCCGGGGGCGCGAGCGGCGGCCATGCCCATCGGACCTCTCCCGGGTGATCCCGGCCCAGCCCTTCGGAACCCCCGCAAATTGCGGAAAAGACCCTGCAAAGTGGCCGGAAACGGTCATGCGGCGTAAAGCTCGCTCAAGCTCAAGTCGAGGTCCAGATGAATTCGAGCCGAATCGGCAGAAAGCGGTCTGCCGAGCCCCGATCCATGTGTATGATCGCCGCCCATGTCGGCCGCCTCCGAATCGCCCACGAAGACCGCGCCGACGACTGGACTGACTCCCGAGCGGTCGCTCACCCAGCGGATGGACGCGCTGCAGCGGGCGAACGAGATCCGCACCCGCCGCGCGCGTCTGAAGCGCGACCTCAAGGCGGGTCGCGTCAAGATCCACGGGCTCCTGCTCGATCCGCCGGAGTACCTGCAGACCGCCAAGGTCCTGGACCTGCTGCTGGCGGTGCCCAAGTACGGGCGCGTGAAGGGGAACAGGATTCTCACGCACTGCCGGATCTCACCGAGCAAGACCATCGGCGGGCTCTCCGAGCGCCAGCGCAACGAGCTGGTCTCCTACCTCCGCCGCTAGCAGGCCGGCACGATCGTCGCCGCCCCCCCGGACACGCCGGTCCTGGTCGTCACCGGCCCATCCGGGGTCGGCAAGGGCACGCTGATCCGTGGGCTGCTCGACCGGCTGCCCGGGGTCCAGCTCGCGGTGTCGGCCACCACGCGCGAGCCGCGCGCAGACGAGATCAACGGCCGCGATTACCACTACCTGAGCCCCGGCGAGTTCGAGGCGCGCGCGCAGGGGGGGGAGTTCGTCGAGCACGCCGAGTACGCGGGCAACCGCTACGGGACGCTGCGATCCGAGCTCGAGCGTCCCGCCGCCGCAATCTTGCTCGAGGTCGACCTTCAGGGCGCGCGTCAGGTCCGGGCCACGCTGCCCGCGGCGGTACAGGTCTTCGTCGCCCCGCCGAGCGTCGCGGACCTCGAGCAGCGCCTGCGCGCGCGCGGATCGGACTCCGCGGAGCAGATCGCGCGGCGGCTCGAGGCCGCGCCGACCGAACTCGCCGCCCAGAAGGAGTTCTCGCGCGTGGTGATCAACGACGATCTGCGGCGCGCGCTGACCGAGCTCGTCGATATCGCCGCTAGCATGTACGACTCCGACGAGCGGCGCCCGCCGTTCGCCACCGAAGGAGCGGACCCTTGATCAAGCCCCGTCTGGACACCCTGCTCGAGCAGGTCGACTCGAACTACGCGTGCGTGCTCGTCGCAGCCAAGCGCGCCCGTCAGATCAACTCGTACTACCACAACCTCGGTGAGGGCACGTTCGACGAGTACCCGCCGCCGATGGTCGAGACGGGCTCGAAGAACTTCCTCAAGATCGCGCTCGAGGAGGTCGCCGAGGGGAAGATCTCTTATTCCTATCGGGACTAGCCCCGATACCCGCCCTGAGCCTCTCGCCTAGGCCCGAGTCGTGGCCCGGATTCTGCTCGGCGTCAGCGGGGGCATCGGGGCGTACAAGGCCGTCGAGATCGTCCGCCTGGCGACGGGAGCGGGCCACGCGGTGCGCGTCGTGCAGACCGCGGCGAGCCTGCGCTTCGTCGGACACGCGACCTTCGAGGCGATCACCGGTGCCCCGGTGCTCGTCGAGGAGCTCGAGCCCGATCCCGCTCGCGGCGCCTTCCCCGGGGACCCCGAGCCAGACCACGCGGCGATCTCGCACCTCGAGCTGGTCCGGCGCTGCGACGCCCTCGCGATCGCACCAGCCTCGGCGAACACGCTCGCCAAGCTCGCCGTTGGGATCGCGGACAACCTCCTGACCAGCGCCGCGCTGGCGTGCGTGGCGCCGCTCGTGCTCGCCCCGGCGATGAACGAACGCATGTGGGCCCACCCGGCCACGCGCGCCAACGTCGAGACGCTGCGCCTGCGCGGCGCGGTGATCGTCGAGCCGACCGTGGGCCGGCTGGCGTCGAAGGGCGAGTGGGGTCAGGGCCGCCTCGCCGACCCGGCGACGATCGTCGCCGAGCTCGAGCGCGTCCTCTGCGCAGGACCCGCCGCCGGTGAGCCGCCGGCCTCGGCCTCCCGCTCGCTCGAGGGATTGCGGGTCACCGTCACGGCGGGCGGCACGCGCGAGCCGCTCGACGCGGTGCGCTACCTGGGCAACCGCTCGTCGGGGCGCATGGGCGTGGCGCTCGCCGATGAGGCCGCGCGCCGCGGCGCCGAGGTGACCCTGATCGCGGCCAACCTCTCGGTGGCGCCACCGGAGCGCGTGCGCACCGTGGCGGTCGGCACGGCGGCCGAGCTCGAGGCGGTGACGCGCGCGGAGTTCGAGGGCACCGACGTGCTGCTGATGGCCGCCGCGGTCGCCGACTTTCGTCCCACCGCCGTCGATCCCGGCAAGATCGACAAGTCGGCCCACGACCGGCTCGCGCTGGCGCTGGAGCCGACCACCGACGTGCTCGGCGCGCTCGCCTCCGAGCGCCGCCCCGGCCAGGTCGTGGTCGGCTTCGCCGCCGAGCACGGCGAGCAGGGCCCCGCACGCGCCCGCGGCAAGCTCGAGCGCAAGGCGCTCGACGCGATCGTGCTCAACGACATCGCGCGCGCGAACATCGGCTTCGAGGTCGAGCACAACGAGGTGTCGATCATCACTCCGCGGGGTGAGCGGCGCGTCGAGCGCGCGACCAAGGCCGCCGTGGCCTGCGCCATACTCGATTACGTGGAAGCACTGAGAACGGAGCGTGCTCAGCAGCGGTGAGCGAGTCCCGCGACGAGACCCCCGAGCAGCGAGGCGAGTTGGTCTACGAGCTCTTCCGGCGCGGCAGCGCGCTGCTCGAGGCGGGGGACTTCGCCGCCGCTGCCATCCCGCTCGAGCGCGCCAGTCGGCTGGAGCCCGATAAGGCCTCGATCCGCGAGGCGCTCGGCCGAGCCTACTTTCGCTCGGGGCGCTTCGGCTCCGCCGCCCGCGAGTTCGAGGCCGTCGTCGAGCGTGCACCGGTCAATGACTTCGCCCACTTCTGCCTCGGCAAGGCGCTGCTGAAGACCGGGCGCCGCCAGGAGGCCCGCCGGCACGCGGCGCTGGCCGCCTGCATGCGCCCGGACCGTGCCGACTACCGTGCGTTGCGCGATCGCCTGCGCGCGGCGTAGTGCCGATCCAGGCTCAGATCTTCTCGCCGCCGGGCGCCCGCGCCCCGCGCCGCTGGACCTCGCGCACGTTGACCGCGCCCTCGACGACGAGGCCGAGCAGACGGTCGACGGCCTGCTCGTCGACCCCGGCCGCGATCAGGTCGGCGTGCACCCAGACCGCGCGGTCCTCGGTCGCGCCGAAGCGCGCCAGGCGTGTCTGGCGATTCCACCAGAGCAGCATCCAGGGGTCGAGACCCGTGGGCGAGTCGAGCGCGTGCGCGCGGGCGGTCAGCAGCCCCTGGGAGAGGCGCAGGCCGACGTCGAGCGGCCAGCCGGCCGCCTGTTGGGCGGCGACCGTCAGGCCCCACTCGCCGCGCGCGAGCCGGCGCCCGGACGCGCCGGGCAGCGCCGCGACGTAGCAGTCGACGACATCGATGGCGGCCACGGCGAACAGGCTACGGTGCGCGCTGTGCGGGCCGTTCCCCGCGCGACTGAGCGTGGCCGCTGCGCGTCTATACTGACTCGCGCTGGGACTTTCAGACGTTTCGCGGCCCGCGGGTCGCGCCTGAGGGTGGGCTTCACGGCCCCCCTTTTTTTTCGACCATGACCTCCTCGGACAACGCACTCACGCAGCGCATCGAGCAGTGGCTCGCCGAGCGGCTGCCCGCCGTCGAGCTGCTCGCGTGCCAGCGCGTCGCGGCCGAGCGGTTGCGGCTCACGATCGATCACCCCGACGGGGTCGACCTCGGACTCTGCGAGCGGGTGACCAAGGAGCTCGCGCAGCTGCGCGAGCAGTACGCGATCGAGGTCTCCTCACCCGGTCCCGAGCGACCGCTGACCAAGCCCGACCACTTCCGCCGCTTCATCGGCCGCCGCGCACGGGTGCGGACGCGCCTGGCGCGCGCTGGGCACCGCAGCTTCACCGGCGAGCTGGTCGGCGCCTCGGACGCGGAGGTGACCGTCGCCGCAGACATCGGCGTGGTCTCGATCCCGTACACAGAGATCGCCGCGAGCAACCTGATCAGCAGAGCAGAGGCATCCGCGCGAGCGGGGCAGAGGGGGAAGACGTGAGCAAGGAGATCGTCGACGCCATCCACGTGCTGGGAGAGGAGAAGGGCATCGCCCCCGATGCGCTGATGAACGCGCTGGAGGACGCCATGCTTTCGGCCTACAAGAAGAATCCCGGCTCGGCGCGCTATGCGCGCGTGGACATCGACCACGAGAGTGGTGAGTTCACCGTCTACGAGCTGATCCTGCCCGCCGAGCTCGAAGAGCGGCTGCTGGCCGAGGCCGAAGAGGCCCAGGAGGAGCCGACGATCGACCCCGAGACGGGCGAGATGCGCGAGCCCGAGGAGCCGGAGGTCGATCAGGAGGTGCTGGCCCAGTACAAGGACCAGATCGAGGAGCGCGACGTCACGCCGGACGACTTCGGCCGCATCGCCGCTCAGACCTTCAAGCAGGTGATCCTCCAGCGGATCCGCGAGGCGGAGCGGGACATGATGTTCGACGAGTACCAGGACCGCGTCGGCGAGCTGATCACCGGCATCGTCCAGCAGTCGGACTCGCGCTACACACTCGTCCAGCTGCGCGAGCGCATGGAGGCGCTGCTACCGCGCTCCGAGCAGGTCGGCGGCGAGCGCTACGATCACGGCGCGCGCGTCAAGGCGATCATCACCGACGTCTCCGCGCAGGCGAAGGGGCCGAGCATCATCGTCTCGCGCCGCTCGCCCGAGCTGATCCGCTCGCTGTTCGAGCTCGAGGTCCCCGAGATCGCCGATGGGCTGGTCGAGATCCAGAACGTCGCCCGCGAGCCCGGCTACCGCTCGAAGATCGCGGTCATCTCGCACACCAACGGCGTCGATCCCGTCGGCGCCTGCGTCGGGCCGCGCGGCTCGCGCGTGCGCATGGTCGTGTCCGAGTTGCGCGGCGAGAAGATCGACATCATCCCTTTTAACGACGAGCCCGCGCGCTTCGTCGCCAAGGCGCTCTCGCCGGCCCGCGTGCGCGAGGTGCTCGTCGACGACGACGCCCGCCAGGCGACGGTCATCGTCCCCGACGACCAGCTCTCGCTGGCGATCGGCAAGGACGGGCTCAACGCCCGCCTGGCGGCGCGGCTGACGGGCTGGCGCGTCGATATCCGATCGGAGACCGAGTTCGCCGAGGAGGAGTCGAGCATGGGCTTCGAGGAGGAGGAGACCGCCGGCCGCTGCGCGGCGATCCTCTCCAACGGCAAGCGCTGCCCGAACGCCGCCGTGCCCAACTCGCGCTATTGCGGCCTGCCGGCTCACCAGGCGCTCGCCGACCAGGCCACGGACGAGCTCACCGTCGAGGCCGAGACCGCCGGCGAGGCACAGGCCCAGGCCGCGCCGAGCGAGCCGGCCGCCGCCGAGGACCAGGCCCAGACCGCGGCGAGTGAGCCGGCCGCCACCGAGGACCAGGGCTGACCCCGCGCCGCCGCTGCGTCGGGTGCGGCCGCGCCTTCGAGCAGCGCGAGCTGCTGCGCCCCGCGCGCGCCGGCGACGGCTGCGTGCGCCCCGATCCGCGACGCCGTGGGGGAGGGCGCGGCGCCTACGTCTGTGCGGCCGCTGGATGCCGCTCCGCGGTGGCGCAGGACGGCCGCCTCGGGCGGGCCTTCCGGGCGCCTGCGAAGCTTGACCACGAGCACCGCAGCGAGACCCCAGCGCGAGGAGCGCAGTCCGATCGTCGCTCGGACAAG
>JBPCPD010000184.1:0-6322 GCA_050999535.1 Thermoleophilaceae bacterium | reverse complement strand
CATCCGGCGCGCCGCCCGCGGCGAGGATGCGGCGGCCGCCGGCGAGCAGGCCCGCATCGGCGTCCCCGCCGGCGACCAGGCGCCGGACGGCGGCGTCGTCGCGCACGCGGCGCACCTCGACCACGACGTCGAACGCCTGGTCGACCCGCGTGGCGGCCTGCGCGGCGCGCACGCCCCCGGCGTCGGCGCGCGCGACCGCCACCGTCGCCGTGCTGGTGCCGCCGAACAGCGAGGGCAGCAGGATGATCGCCGCGACGATCACCAGGGTGAGCCCGGTGGAGACGAGCACGGAGCGATCCCGCGCGCGCACGCCGATCTCACGGCGCGCGACAAGCAGCGCGGACCGGCGCCCCGAGATCATCGTGCCTCCACGACCCCGCGGAAGAGCTCGGCCAGGCTCGGCTCGTGGGGGCCGAAGCGGCGCACGCGCCCGCGCGCGCGGGCCTCGTCGAGCAGCCGCTGCTCGTCCTCGCCCTCTCCGAGCGCGACGACGGACGGCTCCTCGCCCTCGACCTCGACCTCCCAGCGGCGCCCCGTCGCCGCCGCGCGCAGATCGCGCACGCGGCCCTCGGCGACCAGCCGGCCGGCCTCGATGATCGCGACGCTGTCGCAGGGCCGCTCGACGAGCTCGAGCTGGTGGCTGGAGAAGAGGACCGCGACGCCCGCGCGGACGCGCTCGCGCAGGACCTCGGCGAGGACGTCGACCCCGAGCGGGTCGAGGCCGCTGAACGGCTCGTCGAGCACGAGCAGCTCCGGATCGTGGGAGAGCGCGACGGCGAGCTGGACGCGCTGCTGGTTGCCCAGCGACAGGGCCTCGACGCGGTCCTCGGCGCGATCGGCGATGCCGAGGCGCTCGAGCAGCTCGCCCGCCCTCGGGACGTCGACGCCGTGCAGGCGCGCGAAGTAGTCGACCTGCTCGGCGACCTTCATCTTCGGGTACAGGCCGCGCTCCTCCGGCATGTAGCCGAAGCGGGCGCGGACCGTGCGGTCCACCGCCGCGCCCCGCCAGCGAACGTCGCCGGCGTCCGCCGCGAGCACGCCGAGGACGATCCGCATCGTGGTGGTCTTGCCGGCGCCGTTGCGACCGACGAAGCCGAAGAGGGCGCCCTCGGGGACCGTGATGCTCAGGCCGTCGAGGGCGATGGTGTCGCCGAAGCGGTGGGTGAGCTCGCGCAGCTCGAGCATGCGGCGCATGACAGCACACGATTCGGACGCGCGCGAGTCCGACCAGTGAAGTCGGCCAGCGCTAGCCGGAGGCGGCCTTGACGAAGGCCGCCACCCGGCGGATCTCCTTCTTGCCCATGCGCTGCACGAAGTCGGTCGGCATCAGCTTGGCCGGGAAGCCCGGGCGGATGTCCACGCGCGGGTGCTCGATGTTCTCGACGATGTTGGCGGCGGGGTCCGTCTGGCGGTCCATGCGCGGCCCGAGCCGGCCGCCGGCGCCGATGGCGGCGACGGAGTGGCAGGCGTCGCAGCCCTCCGCCTCGAACGCCTTCCTGCCCCTGCGCACCTTCCGCCCACCCTGGGCGATCCGCATCTTGGACGCCGCGAGGGCCCTGCCGATCGGCGCGGTCTCCTTGCCCGGGGGATCGCCCATCCCGACGCCGGCGATCGCGAGGCCCATGACGACCACGACGACGGCGGCGAGGACGAGGCGCACCGGGCTCATGGTGTCGGCCAGGACGACGATGAAGACCGCGTCGGTCGCACCCGGAGGCCGATCAGGGTGGCGAGGACGGTCAGCACGGTCGCGGCGATCTCCGCGATGACGATCAGCCGGGCCAGACCGTCGTAGCCGCTCTCGGAGAAGTTGAAGAAGCTCGAAGTGTGCGAGATGTAGATGGAGACCAGCGCGCCGACGCAGATGGTCAGCGCGCCCAGCCCGAACAGCCGCGGGCGTCCGAAGATCAGCAGCAGGATCACGATCGCCGAGCCGATCGCGTCGAGCAGGAACAGCGGCCCGACCACCTCGACCGCGCCGTAGCCGCGGTGGAAGAGCCGAGCGTGCCCGAAGCCGGCGATGCCCACCGCCACGGCCGCGAGCGCGAGGGGCACCAGCACGGGGGTGGCGGTGCGCTCCTTCACGGCCTGCGGGTTGCCCCGTGGCCTGCGCCGCCAGTCTCAGGCTTCCCCGAGATCGGCCAACTTGACGCGTGCGCCTGCCCGCTCCGCCCCCGCGCCCGAGTCGGGAGCCGCCGGCCTACGGCTTGACCGCCCGCTCGAGCTCGGCCACGAGCAGCTTGGAGTGCAGGGCGCCGATCAGCTCGCGCAGCGGCTCGGCGCCCGACCGGATGATGTCGGCTGCCTGCTCGTCGGAGACCTCACCCGCCAGGCGGTCGAGCAGCAGGCGCACCTCCTCGCGCACGAGCGGCTCGAGCGCCTCGCGGTAGCGGACGGTGTCATAGACGGTGAAGCCGAGCGTCTCGTCGTAGCCGCCGGCCCGGAAGCGCACGATCGCCTCGACGACCTGCAGGTCGTCGGGGTCGTAGCCCGCGCGGGTCGGCGACACGGCGCCGACCTCGGCCAGGCGGTCGAGCACGTTGGCCGGCAGCTCGTAGCGCGCGAGCACCTCCTTGCGCGGCGTGCGCGGGCGCTCGGAGGCGGCGACGGCCGCGCGCAGGATGCGACCCTCGGTGTCGACGAGCTTCTCGATCTGCGCGAGGTCGTCCGTCCGGCCGAGCACCTGGCGGATGTGCTTGAGTGGCATGAACCGCTCCTCCTGCCGCCGCTTGATCAGGCGGATGCGCTCGACGTACTCCACGGGGTAGTAGGCCATGTTGCGACTGGTCCGCACGATTTCGTGCTGCCGGCCCAGCAGATCCTCGCGCAGGTAGTGCTTGATGGTGCCCGCCGACACGCCCGAGCGGTCGGCGAGCTCGCGCATCTTGAGCATGCCGTCGGCGCCGTCAGCGGTCATGCCGGAAACGAGCCGCCGGCGGACTCGGTCGGCCCGGCGATCGCTCCCTGCCCGAGCAGCAGGGCGATCTCCTCGACGCTGTACCCGAGGCCCTCGAGAACCGGCTGCGTGTGCTCGCCCAGGCCGGGGCCGGGAGCGCGCGTCGGGTCCGCGGGCGTGCGCGACAGCTTCACCGGGGTCCCGAGCAGGCGCACGGGCCGCTGCGCACCGGGCTGGTCGAGCGCGACCACCATCTCCCGCTCGCGGACGAGCCGGGACTCGAGCACCTCGTCGAGCTCGAGCACCGGCTCCAGGCAGCAGTCGTTGAGCGACGCGAACTGGAGCCACTCGTCGCGCGTGTGCCCGAGGAAGATCCGCTCCACCTCCAGGTGGGCGTCGGAGCCCGGCGGCTCGAACTGGTAGTCCATCAGGTCCTCGCGGGCGACGCCCCGGCACCACGCGACCCAGAACTTCGGCTCCAGCGCCCCGAGCGTGACCCAGCCGTCCTTGCAGCGGTAGGGGCGGTAGCAGAGGAGGCTGCCGGCGAGCTCGAGGGCGCCGCGCCGCGGGAGCGGGCCGCCGGCGAGGTAGCCCGCCGCGACCAGCGCCAGCCAGCTGAGCGCGCCGTCGGCCATGGAGACGTCGACGAGCTGGCCCTCCCCGGAGCGCTCGCGCTCGCGCAGCGCGACCATGACCCCGAAGGCGGCCATCAGCGCGCCGCCGCCCAGGTCGGCGATCTGGCCCGCGGCCTGGACGGGCGGGCCGTCGGCGTCCCCGGTGAGGCCGAGCACGCCGACCAGGCCGAGGTAGTTCGTGTCGTGCCCGGAGCGGTCGCGGTGGGGCCCGTCCTGGCCGTAGCCCGTGATCGCGCAGTAGACCAGGCCGGGGTTGGCCTCCCTGAGCACCTCGTAGCCGACGCCGAGGCGGTCGAGCACGCCCGGCCGGAAGGACTCCAGCAGGACGTCGTGCTCTCCGACCAGGCGCAGCAGCACCTCCCTGCCCGCGTCCGTCTTGAGGTCGATCCGGATGGAGCGCTTGCCGCGGTTGAGGGCAAGGAACAGCGCGCCGGAGGCCGACGGGTCCGCGCCCTCGTACTTGGGCGTCGCCCAGCGCAGGTAGTCGCCGAGTCCGGTGTCCTCGACCTTGAGCACGTCGGCGCCGAAGTCGGCGAGCAGCAGGGAGCAGAACCCCCCGGGCAGCAGCCTTGTCAGATCGAGGACGCGCAGTCCCTCCAGCGGCAGGCTCATGCCGAGGGGCGGTCGGCCGGCGAGCCGCTGATCGAACGGGTGATGATGACGGGATGGTCGAGCGCCATGGCCTTCCGGGGGCGGGAAGTGAGCAGTGCCACCTCCCACTCTGCCATGAAGCCCCTGGTCAGGGCGGCTGCCGCCTGCTCCCGACCCAAGTCCGCTGTGACCGCCGCGGTCAACGGCCCCGCCACACGGGGTCGCGCTTCTCCGTGAACGCGCGGACGCCCTCCTGGAGGTCCTCCGTGGCGAAGGCGAGCGCCAGCTGGGCGCGCAGGTAGTCCAGGGCGTCGGCGAGCGGCATGTCCTGCTGGCGGAACATCGCGTCCTTGCCGAGCTTCATCAGCAGCGGGGACTTGGCGGCGAGGCTCGCGGCCCAGCCCGCGACGAACGCGTCGAGCTCGTCGGCCGCCACGACGCGGTTGACGATGCCGATGCGCTCGGCCTCGCGCGCGTCGATCTGCTCGCCGAGCAGCAGCAGCTCGTTGGTCTTCTTGCGCCCGACGTTGCGGTAGATGAGCGCCATGATCATGAAGGGGAAGACCCCGACGTGGATCTCCGGGGTGCCGAAGCGGGCGTGCTCGGAGGCGACGACCAGGTCGCACGCCAGCACGAGCCCCAGCGCGCCGGCGAGCACGTGCCCGTTGGCCGCGCACAGCGTCGGCTTGCCGAGCTCGCCAATCAGCCCGAAGAGGTCTCCGAAGCGGCGGATGCCTTCGTGCTTGTGGGCGAGCGGCCCGCCCTCGGCGAAGCCGCGCAGATCGCCGCCGCCGGAGAAGACCTTCTCGTGGGTGGAGGTCAGCACCACGCAGCGGACGGCCGGGTCGTCGCGGGCGGCCGTGAAGGTCGCGTGCAGGTCGTCGAGTACCTCGTCGGAGAGCGCGTTGCGCGTCTCGGGCTGGTCGAGCGCGATCGTAGCGACGCCGTCGGCCACGTCGTAGCGCACGGTCGCGTGGGCCATCGCCGCGCACCCTACGCCGGTACCCCCGCCGAGGTCCTCACGGCCCCGTGTTGAGTGGGAAGTGGGAAGTGCCACTGCCCGCTCCGGTACCGTGCAGGGGCATGAGCACGCCCACGGCCGAGCGCACCGCCCCCAAGCCGAACTTCGGCGCCAAGCGCCGCCACTTCATCTTCACGGACGAGCACGAGCAGCTGCGGGAGTCGATCGCGGCCTTCGTGGCCAAGGAGCTGCGCCCGCATGCGGAGGAGTGGGAGGAGCACACCTTCCCCGACTCGGTGTTCCGGCGGATGGGCGAGCTGGGCCTCCTCGGCCTCGACAAGCCGGAGGCCTTCGGCGGCCAGGGCGGCGACTACTTCTCGGCGATCGTGCTCGGCGAGGAGATGGCCGGCGCGGCGTGCGGCGGCCTGGCGATGGCCGTCGCGGTGCAGACCGACATGGCGCTGCCGCCGATCCTCGCGTTCGGCACCGAGGAGCAGAAGCGGCGGTGGGCGGCGCCCGCGATCCGCGGCGAGAAGATCCTCTGCCTCGGCATCACCGAGCCCGACGCGGGCTCGGACGTCGCGGGCATCAAGACGCGCGCGGTCCGCGACGGCGATACCCGCTCTTCGCCTTCGGCGGCGAGGGGCACGGGCGAGTGGGTCATCAACGGGTCCAAGACCTACATCACCAACGGCCACCGCTCCGACGTGATCGTGCTCCTCACCAAGACCGACGCCGACGCGGGCTACGACGGCTTCACCCTCTTCCTCGTGCCCATGGACGCGCCGGGGGTGATCCGCGAGGCGCGGCTGCGCAAGCTCGGCATGCACGCCTCCGACACCGCGCTGCTCGCCTTCCAGGACGTGCGCGTGCCGGACTCGGCACGGCTCGGCGAGCTCGGCAAGGGCTTCTACAACGTCATGTGGGAGCTGCAGGGGGAGCGGCTGATCAGCGCCGCGGGCTGCGTCGCCGGCGCCCAGCGCTGCTTCGACCAGACGCTGGGCTACGCGCAGGAGCGCCAGGCCTTCGGGCGCTCCATCGGCAAGTTCCAGGCCATCCGCCACAAGTTCGCCGACATGGCCACCAAGATCGAGGCGGCGCGCCAGCTCACCTACACGACCGCGTGGCGCTTCGCCGGCGGGGAGTACCCCGTGCGCGAGATCTCGATGGCCAAGCTCTACGCGTCGCGCATGGCCTGCGAGGTCACCGACGAGTGCCTGCAGATCCACGGCGGCGCCG